>JBAVUZ010000370.1:0-2945 GCA_049697035.1 Candidatus Angelobacter sp.
TGTACCGCTGGAAATGAATCTCGCCGGTTTCAGGATCAATATCCACGACTGCGATGTGCGTGCCGAAGGGGAACGTAAAATTCTTCGGCTCATAGAACGCCGTGGCGGAAAGCCCGGGCTCCATGTCTACAGGCAGGTTTTTTGCGACGTGCGCTTCCAGCGCGATATCCATCATCGTCAAAGTTTTTCCGCTTGTATTCGGTTCCGGCAAAGCGCCCGCTGGCGCTTGTCCCACAGGCATCGACGGCGCGCCCACTTCTCCCTTGCCTTTGCCGTCAGCGCAGAATTTTCCGTCAACAAAAGTCGCCTTCTCGCACTGCAAAACGTGCGCGGCAATCTTGTTGGCTTTGTCTTTCAGCTTCTGAATCGCCATATACACTGCGACTCCGCCCACCGCAAGCCCGCGGCTGCCAAACGTGCCAATGCCATACTGCACGATCGCCGTATCACCGTGGATCACCGTCACGTCATTCACGCCCACGCCCAGTTCGTCCGCCGCGATCTGCGCAAATGAAGTCTCCTCGCCTTGCCCGTGCGGAGAAGCGCCAGTCAGCACCGTAACTTTTCCCGTCGGCTCCACGCGGACAGTCGCACTCTCCCAGCCTCCCGCTGGCATCGCAGAAGACGGCCCCAGCGCGCATATCTCCACATAGGTCGATACGCCAATCCCCATAATGCGGCCATCTTTGCGCGCCGACTTCTGCTCTTCACGAAGCTTCTTGTAATCCGCCATCTTCAGCGCTTTATCCAGCGCGCCCTGATAGTTGCCGCTGTCATAAAACAGGCCGGTTGCGGTCTTAAAAGGGAATTCATTCGGCTGCGGAAAATTCTTCCGCCGCACCTCAACCGGATCCATGCGAAGCTCCAGCGCCACCAGGTCCAGCGCTCGCTCAACCACGTACGTCGCCTCAGGCCGTCCCGCACCACGATACGCATCCGTCGCCATCTTGTTTGTAAACGTGGCCGTAATGTTTATCTGGATTGCAGGAATTTTGTAGCAGCCAGAAAGCATCAGCCCGGTCAGCGTGGGCATCGCCGGCGTCAGCAGTTGGAAATACGATCCCATATCGGCAAACACGTTATAGCGCAGGCCGGTGAGCGTGCCGTCATTCTTGAAGCCGATCTCAATGTAGCCAGTCTGCCCGCGCCCGTGAATTGTCGACTGCATATTTTCGCGGCGGCCTTCAATCCATTTCACCGGACGGTTGAGCTGCATGGAAATCCATCCCATCAGCGCTTCTTCCGCATACACGTTCAGCTTTGAGCCAAAGCCTCCGCCGACTTCCGGTGTAATCAGCCGCAGCTTGTTTTCCGGCATGCCCAGCATGATTGCCACCTGCGTCCTGCACAAATGCGGTATCTGTGTCGATGTCCACAGCGTCAACTCCTGCTCGCCGGGAAAATATCTCGCCAGCACGCCGCGCGGCTCCATCGCAATCGGCGCCAGGCGCTTGTGCAGGATCTTCTGCTTCACCACTTTGTCCGCACTCTTCAGCGCCGCTTCAATATCGCCCTCGCCGGCCGTCAGCTTGTAAGCCACGTTCGTGCCAAACTGCTCATGGATCACCGGACTCTTTGCGTCCGCGGCTTTTTCTTCATCCAGCGCCACCGGCAGCTCTTCATAATCCACTTCAATCAGGTCCACGGCATCGCGCGCGGCAGATTTTGTTTCCGCCACCACCACCGCCACCGGATGCCCCACAAAATAAACTTTGTTCGTCGCCAGCACGCGATGGTCAGGCACCTTCAAGTCCGGCAGCGCCGCTGCGCACGGCACCGCGCCAATCTTCTGCGTGTCTTTTCCCGTATAGACGGCCACCACTCCGGGCAGCTTCTGCGCCGCCGTGGTGTCAATGCTCTTGATCCGCGCGTGCGCATAAATGGAGCGCAGAAACGCCGCATGCAGCGTGTCCGGCAGGCGAATGTCGTCAACGTAATGCGCCAGCCCCTGGATCAGCCGGGGATCTTCCGTGCGCTTGATTGGTTTGCCAACTGTCTTTTCCATATATCGCCTCTTTAAGTTTCCCGTCACTCTCGACTAGCTGCTAGCTTCTGGCTTTTAGCTCTTGGCCCTTGGCCGTTAGCTCTTGGCTCTTAGCTTTTGGTTCCTAACTCAGATTTCAATCCTTGCCGATTCTCCTGATCCGCGCTCATCCGCGTAAATCCGCGGTAACGTTTTTTCTTCCGATCCCCGATCTTTCTCTGCGATCCTCTGTGATCGTCTGTGGTAAAAGCTTTTTCGGTCTTTCCCCGCCGTTCTCCGTGTCTCCGTGGTGAAGATTCATTTCAATCCGCGATCATCAGCGTCAATCCGCGGTAAGCAGTTGCTCTTCTCCGCGCCTCCGCGTCTCCGCGGTGAATCCTCGCTCTACCGCGCCACGCTCTTCGACTTCATCTTTTTCGCCGCGCACTGCACTGCCTGCACAATGTTCTGGTACCCCGTACAGCGGCAGAGATTTCCTTCCAGCCCGTGCCGAATCTCTTCGTCCGTCGGATCAGGATTGCGCTGCAAGATCTGCGCTGCCGCCATAATCATTCCGGGCGTGCAGTATCCGCATTGCAGTCCGTGATGTTCCCAGAAACCGTTCTGCACCGGATGCAGCTCGCCGCCCTGCGCCAGCCCTTCAATCGTGGTCACCGTTGATCCGTCCGCCTGCGCCGCCAGCATGGTGCAGCTTTTTACGGCCTGGCCGTCCACCATCACGGTGCACGCGCCGCACAAAGAGGTTTCGCATCCCACGTGTGTGCCGGTCAGGTTCAGCACGTCGCGTATGTACTGCACCAGCAGCAGGCGCGGCTCAATCTCGTTCTGGTGCGTCACGCCATTCACGGTAACGCTGATTTGTTTCTTCATTTGCTCCACCTCGTATCCAGCAGCTGGTCTTCAACAACTTGTAACTTTTGGTCGCAGGACATATTAAATGGTTCGCCCCGGACTTGCCACC
>JBAVUZ010000371.1:0-5210 GCA_049697035.1 Candidatus Angelobacter sp.
TCAGCCCCGGAACTTAACCGCAAGGACGCAAAAGAAGTTACGAAAAAACTTAGGCCGCGAATTCGCGCGAATAAATACGAATCCGGGCCTCTTTTCGACCCCACGTTGTCGTTGCCATGAGCGTCCCTCACCGAACCTAAGAACTTTCGTCGCAACGGACGCAAAGGCCACGAGGACAGAAAGGAATTACATAGGGGCGATAGGGATCCCTCGCTACGCTCGGGATTTCAGAAAAGCTCAGCTAGGCGATCCTCTCTTCGTCACCCATGTCGTCCATGTAGACAGCGGGGTCACTCTCAAACTTGCGCAAGCAGTCAATGGAACAGAAATAGAGCGTTTCCGCATGAAAGTCGTGGCTAGCGGCAGCGTCAGCAATGGAAACTTCCATTTTGCAGACTGGATCGATTGGCATGAAATTTCCTCCTCTGACAATGGATTCCGGGAATGCGCAGAAGGATTGCTTGAAAAGCAGCATCTAGCAATTAGCAAATGGCAATTAGCCTTGGCCTTTTTCTAAAATCCCGAATCCGCGAAGCGGTGAGGGAACCCTATAGGCGGGAAAAACTTTAGCCGCGAATGAACGTGAATGAACACGAATTAGAACGAAAAATGGCAGATATAGCCCTGGAAGATCAAGTGGCCATAGGGATCCCTCGCTCCGCTTCGGGATTTCAGAAAGGCCTTACGCGTTAATCGCCTTGCCTTCCACCGAGCTGAAGGCGTCGAGCATGCCTTCTGAAACCGTGGGATGCGCGTGGATGGTAAACATCATGTCTTCAACCGTTGCCTCCAGTTCCAGCGCGGTCACGGCTTCAGCCACCAGCTCCGTTGCTAGCGGACCAATGATGTGCACGCCCAGGATCTCGCCGTACTTGGCGTCTGACACGACTTTGATAAAGCCTTCATGATTATTCATGATGGTGGCTTTTGAGTTGGCCGTGAATGGGAACTTGCCGATCTTTACCTGGTGTCCGGCCTCTTTGGCTTTGGCTTCCGTCAGTCCTACGCTGCCGATCTGCGGCTCACAGTAAGTGCAGCCGGGAATGTGATTTTTGTTAATCGATTTGGCGGGCTTGCCGGCAATGCGCGTCACCGCCACAATGCCGGCCATTCCGCCCACGTGCGCGAGCTGCGGCATTCCGGCAACGATGTCGCCAATGGCGTAGATTCCTTTTTCGCCGGTTTCCATCCATTCATTGGTGTGAACAAAGCCGCGTTCCACTTTGATGCCGGGGGCTTTCTCCAGGCCGATGCCTTCAGTGTTCGGGCCGCGACCAACGGCGACCAGAACTTTTTCTGCTTCCAGCTTCTGCGTGGCTTCGCCGTTGGGCGTGAAACTCACGGAGACGCCATTTTTCGTCTTTTCAACTTTTTCCACTTTGGTGTTGACGAAGCAGTTGATGCCTTTCTTCTTGAAGGACCGCAGCAACTCTTTGCTCACGTCTTCATCTTCTACGGGTACCAGGCGCGGCAACATTTCGATTACCGTGACTTCCGCGCCAAATGACCGATAGATGGAAGCAAATTCCACGCCGACCGCGCCGGAGCCAATGATGACCATCGATTTGGGAAGGGCCGGCAGGCTGAGCACTTCAATATTGGTGAGAATGCGATCGTCCGCTTGCAGGCCGGGCAGCATGCGCGCAAAAGAGCCGGTGGCCAGAACAATATTTTTGGCCTGCACCTGACTCGCGCCTTTGCCGCCATCCACCTGAACGGTATGGACGCCGTTTTTGGCCGGGCCGGTGAGGCGTCCGAAGCCGAGCACGCGATCAACCTTATTCTTGCGCACCAGGAAATCGAGCCCCTTGGTGTGCTTGGTAACGATCTTGTTCTTGCGGTCCTGGATATTTTTCCAGTTGAGCTTGCCCGCGCCCAGGCCGTCAATGCCATATTCTTCAGCGGTCTTCAGGTGGTCATACACTTCAGCATTGAACAGCAGAGCTTTTGTGGGGATGCAGCCAACGTGGAGGCATGTGCCGCCGAGCTTGTCCTCTTTTTCAATGAGGCAGGTCTTCAGTCCGAGCTGTCCGGCGCGAAACGCGGCTGAATAGCCGCCCGGGCCTCCGCCGATGATGGCGACGTCATAAATAGTGTCTGGCAAAATAGCGCTCCCTCTGGTTGGAAAATCGTGAGCAGGCAAACATTTGATTGTAAACCGGAGACGGCGTTGGGCTCAAAACGCGAACATGCATTTCCGTGGGCCTGAGAGACTTTCTCCGAGCCGATTAGATTAATGTTGGGGCGGGAAGGATTCGCGGCCAACAGAGGCAGCCTTGCGCTCCGGCAGACCCGGCGCCAGGGGGAAGAGATCTTCACAAGAAGTGAGCAAGTAGCGAGAGCGGGAGCAGTGCAAGACAAACAGTTCGCTGCCCCGATATAATCCGCGTTGCTTTCGGAGATAATAGGAGAACCGAGCCCATGAGGCGCGACTTGTCGGAAAAAATTGAGAGCAGCATTGTCAATTCGTCGCTGGTCAAGAAGGTCAGCGGCCCCGTTGACGGTCTTCTGAACCGCATGTTTCAAACCGGCATCCTGCGTCCACTCAAGTTGTTTTTGAATGGAACATGGATCGGCCATCCGCTGCATCCCGTGCTCAAGGACATTCCAGTGGGCGCATGGACCTTCACGGTGATCTTTGATCTCGCCGGATTGCTCTTCAAGGTCCCGTCATTCGGGGTTGCCGCCAGCGTCACCACAGCCGTGGGGATTGCCGGGGCGCTCGGCGCAGCGGTTGCAGGCCTCATGGACTGGATGGACGTTGACCCGCCGGAAAAATCCGTTGGCGCGGTGCATGCAATCCTGAACGTCACGGCCACGCTTATCTTCGCTGCGTACCTGGTGATGCGCTGGCAAGGACAATGGCAACTCAGCTGGGCGACTTGTGTTGTCGGACTCGCCGGGTACCTCTTGATGACCATCGGCGCGACCCTGGGCGGCGCGATGGTGTACCGCATGGGTGTCATGATCAATCGCAATGCCTACCGCAATGGGCCCGCAGATTTCCGCGGGGCGATTGCCGCGTCAGAGCTGGCGGAAGGCCAGATGGTGCGCGTTGAAGTGGAAGGCCAGCCGATTCTGATGGTAAAGTCCGGGTCGACGATATGCGCCATCGGCGCTGTCTGTTCGCATTACGGCGCGCCGCTCAATGAAGGGACGATCGAAGGCGGAGCAGTGCGCTGTCCCTGGCACGGTTCGCGTTTTGCGCTGGAGGACGGCAGCGTCCGCGAAGGCCCCACCTGCACCCCGGTGCCGAGCTACGAAGTCAGGGTGGTGAATGACCAGGTTGAACTCAAGATGCGGACGTAGGGTTTAACTAAGTCTTCGGCAACAAAAAGAATCTTCACCCAATTGCCACCCACACTGTGCTAGCCTTGGCACGCTATGTCTTCCACATTGATCATTCCAGTTCCGCCCGCAAAGCTGGCCCGTGCTGCCTGGGCACGCGTGATCGGTCTGCTGCTGCTTGGGCTGCTGGCGGCGGCTGCGCTGGCGTTTTATGGCTATGAGCTTTATCGACTGAACGGGGCGCTGAGCATATACCAGCAAGCGATGTTGCAACATCAGATGAGGACGGAGGCGATTGATCGGCTGAGCGAGATGGACGTGTCATTCAATCGCTACCTGCTGGATGGGAACTCCGCGAACACGGGACTGCTCCAGGCTGACAAACAAAGAATCGAGCAACTGGCGCAGGCGAACACCGATGCACAGAATGACCAGCTCTTGCAGGGATTGGTAGCGGCGGAACAGAAATGGTACGGGCAAGCCGTGCAGCCGCTGATCGAAGAAAGGCGCAAGCTGGCAGCGGGCCAGGGATTGCCGGAAGACTTTCTTGCCAAGTATCGCGCCGCCCCGCAGGATTTGCAAATCATTAACCTTGAAATCGCCACGGAAAACGCACACCGCGAAGCGCTGCAGGCATTGCAACAGACGGAAGATCAGCTGCGATGGCGATGGCTGCCGTTTCCGCTGGCGGGATTGGCCATCATAGGCATGATTTGGCTGGCGATGGGTGCGATGAAGAACGTGAGCTATCTAAAGCAGGCGGCGGAGAATCCGGAAGAAGACGATGACGCGCCGGAAGACCACAAAGCCGATACCAAGTGAGCTTGCGCTGGTTTTTTTATCTGCAGTAATTAGCGCACATCTGCGGCAAAAACTTATCCCAGCAGCCTGGCTGCGTCTTTCGCAAAGTAAGTGAGAATAAGCTGCGCGCCGGCGCGGCGGATGGACGTGAGCGATTCCATGATTACGCGGTCACGGTCAAGCCAGCCATTGCGGATGGCCGCTTGCAGCATGGAGTACTCGCCAGAAACCTGGTAGGCGGCGATGGGCAGATCAAAACGGCGGCGCGCTTCACTGATTACGTCGAGATATGGCATGGCGGGCTTGACCATAATCATGTCAGCGCCTTCTTTGATGTCGAGAGAAATCTCGCGCATGGCTTCGCGGATATTCGCGCCATCCATCTGGTAAGAGCGGCGATCGCCAAACTGCGGCGTGGAGTCAGCGGCTTCGCGGAAGGGGCCGTAAAATCCCGAAGCAAATTTGGCCGCATAAGAAAGGATAGGCGTATTCAGGAAGCCGGCCTGATCCAGTGCTTTGCGGATCGCGCCGACGCGGCCGTCCATCATGTCACTCGGAGCAATAATATCCATGCCGGCTTTGGCCTGTGAGACCGCCGTCTTGGCCAGGATTTCCAGCGTAGGATCGTTCAGGATTTCATATTCCACTTCCGCCGCAACCTGCGTCGCGACAGCGATTCTTCCGCCATTGCCGCTGCCCCGCTTCGCCGACGCCGCGCTATTCCCGCCCGCCACACTTTTCTTCTCCACAATTCCGCAGTGCCCGTGCGACATGTATTCACACAAGCAAACATCGCCGACCACCACCAGGTCGCGCACTTCCCTTTTGATGGCCCGCGTCGCGCGCTGCACGATGCCATCATCCGCCCACGCCCCGGTAGCGACGTCATCTTTCTTCTCTGGCAAGCCAAACAAAATGATCCCGCCCACGCCCAGCGCCTTTGCCTCATGCGCCTCTTTCACCGCTTCGTCTACCGACAGGTTAAACACGCCCGGCATCGAGCTGATCTCTTTGCGCACACCCTCGCCCGGACAGACAAATAGCGGGTAGATAAAGCTCGTCGGGGTGAGACGCGTTTCGCGCACCAGCGACCTCAGCGAGTCGGTCTGGCGCATACGGCG
>JBAVUZ010000372.1:0-2106 GCA_049697035.1 Candidatus Angelobacter sp.
AGTGGCAAATTTCTCGATAAACTGGTTCATGGCGTTCCTTTCCGTGCCGATGTGTTTTCGCGAACAACATCATACGGATTTCTGGAACGCCTTTATTTTGGTTGCGGCTTTGCCGCGCTGTGGTTAATGCATGGGAATTCCGATGCGGCGCACTGAACCAGTACTTCGAACAGGCCGGGCAAGGGCGCGGTCTGGAAGCAAACTCAAGCGCTGGATATCGAATTTTCTTCTAGCGATTGGGCTTGCTCTTCTCGCCGTGTTCCTGGCCGCCTATCTTCACCGCATGGTGATGGTGCGCGTGGGCATGAGGAGCTTTGAAGATGCAAAGCGCCAGGCGACTGCCAGCGCGACGAATTCTCAAATTACACAACCTGGCGCAGAAGAAGGAGTTCCAGGCTCTCCTGCGGAGAACACAACGTCGCTTGGCTCCGAAGGACAGGGAAGCCCCGCAGCCTCTGCACGTCGATCATGGGCAGTGCCTCTTGCGATTTTGCGGATCCCCCGCATCCATCTCAATGTCCCCGTTCTTGGCAGCACGGACGATATTACCTTGAACCGTGGCGTCGGGAGGATTGCCGGAACGGCGGCGCCGGGACAAAAAGGCAATATCGGAATAGCCGGCCATCGGGACAGTTTTTTTCAGAACCTCAAAGAAGTTAACCGGGGAGATGAGATTGAACTTGAAACCACCGCCACCTCAGAGGTTTACATTGTAGACCGTATTCTGGTTACGGGTGAAGACGACCTTAGCGTCCTGCAGCCACGCGACTCGCAGTCACTCACGCTGGTTACTTGTTATCCGTTCCACTATGTAGGGCCTGCGCCGCGGCGCTTTGTAGTGCAAGCGACGATCAAAAAGATGGCAATTCCCTCATCAGAAAACAAATAACCGTAAAACTCAAGCTGGACGCAGGTCAGCGTGTCACGCAGCGGGGTGATCCCTATCACAGCGAGAGCGCCTGTAAGACTTTACGATCGAAATAGTTTGCGCACTGATGAAACCGCAAGCGACGTACCCATAGGGAGACCGGATTATTTCATCTTGCTGAGCCGCTTGTTATGGCGTTCCGGCTGAAACAGAAAAGGAGGGAAAGCATGAGACATAAATTTTGGATCGCTCTGTTGATGCTGAGTTGTGCCGTAGCAGCTTTTGCGGCCATGCCACAATCGAAGCACGTGGTACTTATCGTGGAAGAAAACCACTCTTTTGATAACGTGATTACCCAGGGCGGGATGCCATATCTAAAATCGCTGGCGGAAAAGCATACGCTCCTGGTCAACTACTACGCCAATCATCATCCTTCCATGGGCAATTATTTCACTATGACAACGGGGCAGACCATCAGCACCGATGACCACTACGGCGGCGTTGTGCAGGATGAAAACCTTGTCTCTCAGTTGATCGCGGCCAACAAGACGTGGAAGGCATATGGAGAAAGCCTTCCGCGTGCGGGTTACGTGGGTGCCAACAGGAAACCGTTCGTCAAGAAGCATTTTCCCATGGCATATTTCACCAACGTTCGCGATGACGACAAACAACGCATGAATCTGGTGCCATATGATCAGTTCGTGCAGGACTTGAAAGGCGGAGCGCTTCCGGATTTCAGCATGGTCATCCCTGACGAGGACCACGACGCGCACGACGGCACACTACAAGAGGCCGACAATTGGCTCAAACAATGCATTGCACCTCTGCTTGAGGATCCGGGCTTTCAGCGGGACGGCGTTCTCATTATTACCTTTGATGAGGCAGTCAAGAGCGATTCCAGCCATGGCGGCGGTCATATTACCACAGTTGTCATCGGCCCGCAGGTCAAGGAAAAATTTGCCGATAACACCTTTTATCAGCATCAATCATTGCTTGCGACAATCGAGGACCTTCTTGGATTGCCGCGGCTGAAACAAACAGAAAAAGTGCCGTCTTTCACGAACGCTTTCAAATAGGTCTGTCATCTTTTCAGGGCCGGGTCTTTGAGACTCGGCTCTTTTGTTTTGTGCTTTGAAACAGACTTTTTCCTTCTTCATCGAATGCTTACAGCAAAGTTATATTCGACGCATTTGTGCCATGGCCCAAGCACGCAACTTGTCCCGAATTGGGAACCATCT
>JBAVUZ010000373.1:0-4711 GCA_049697035.1 Candidatus Angelobacter sp.
GTCCGGACGCTCGCATGTTGGTGGCGTCAGGCGCTATCGGACCTGGCATGGATGTTGCAGTTGTGGAACCGGCATCAGGCCGGCGATGTTCACCTGATCAAATTGGAGAAATCTGGGTAGCTGGTCCAAGCGTGGCTATGGGTTACTGGAAGCGTCCGCAGGAAACCGAGCAGGTATTTAGAGCGGAGTTGGTGGAAACCAGGGAGCATCGATTTCTACGCACAGGCGATCTGGGTTTCATCCGTAATGACTACCTCTTCATTACGGGCCGGCTTAAAGAGCTGATCATCGTTCGCGGCAGAAATTATTATCCGCAGGATATTGAGCGAACCGCCCGCGAGAGCTGTCACCCGATTCGATTGGGAACCAGCGCTGCGTTCTCTGTCCCAGCCACGACCGGCGAGCGCATGGTCCTGGTCCAGGAGGTCCATCGGCGCCAGAAAGTTGACGCCGACCAGATTTTCCGCAGTATTCGCGAAGCGATCGCGGAAGAACACGAAGTTCAGATCCATGAAATCGTCCTGGTCGCACCGGGCAGTGTTCCCAGAACTTCAAGCGGAAAGATTCAACGCAATCTCTGCCGCAAAGAATTTCTCGAGAACAGACTGGAGGTAACGGAACACTGGCGTGCCGACCAGGGCTTTGAAGGTAGCGAAGAACGTCCCAGTCTTAACCAGGAAAGTATTCGAGCCTGGCTGGTGGCGCAAGTTGCTTCCACCATCGGAGTTGATCGGGCTCGAATCGACATTGATCGTCCTCTTCTATCCTTAGGTCTGGATTCATTGAGTGCCGTTGAGCTGACTCACAAAGTCGAGCGCACCCTGAGCGTGGCGTGGCAGGCTGCAAGCTTACTGGACAAAACTATCGCGGGTTTGGCAGCCCAGGCAGAAAGGTCTTCAAAAGGCCAGCGGGAAAAGGAAATCTCTTCTCACTCGCCCACAACACCAGCTGAATACCCACTCTCGTATGGCCAGGAGGGCCTGTGGTTTCTCCATCAACTGGCGCCGGAGAGTACCGCCTACGATGTTGCCCAAGCGATCAGGATCAGGTCCAGAGTGGACGTCCCTGCATTGCAGCAATCGTTCCAGGCGTTGGTCGATCGTCATGGCGGCCTGCGAACCACATTCGCGGCGGTGAATGGCAGTCCAGTGCAGCGAGTCTGTGAGCAACTCGCCGTAACTTTCCTTCATGAAGGTGCTCGGGGCTGGAGTGAAGCTCAGATGCAGCAGCGCCTCACACAGGAAGCTGCTTATCGATTTGACCTTGAACGTGGGCCCTTGCTGCGCATCCATCTGTTTACCTGCGCCGCTAATGATCACGTTCTTTTGCTCACGGCGCATCACATCATTCTTGACCTATGGTCACTGGCCCAGTTGATGCAGGAACTCGGAGTCCTATACGAGGCGGCACGATTGGGGAACAAAGCCGAGCTTCCGCCTGTAAGTTCGGATTATTCCGAGTTTGTGCGCCGCCAGAAGCTGATGCTCCTGAGCGACCGCGGCGAGCAGCTTTGGGAATACTGGAGCAAACAGTTATCCGGAGAGCTTCCCGTCATGGACCTGATGACGGACCATCCGAGACCGCCTGTTCAAACCTATTGCGGCAGCTCACATCCATTCAGACTGGACTTGGGGTTGACAGGGAAGTTGAAGGACTTAGGCCATTCGCATGGGGCTACGTTGTACATGACGCTGCTGGCCGCATTTCAGGCAATGCTACACAGATATACAGGTGAAGAAGAAATACTTATAGGCTCTCCTGTTGCAGGACGAAACAGCGCTGAATTTGCCTCAACCGGCGGCTATTTTGTGAACACTGTGGTGCTGCGAGCCAGCATTTCCGTCGATTCTACATTTGAGAAGCTGCTGGGGCAGGTCCGCAGTACGGTCTTGGATGCCCTTGCGCATCAGGATTATCCATTTTCGCTTCTCACAGAGAAGTTGCAGCCCGGGCGTGATTCCAGCAGATCGCCCCTCTTTCAAGTCATGTTCGCGATGCAAAAGGCGCCTCTGCTTCATGAAGAAGGGCTGTCTCTGTTCGCGCTGGGCGAATGCGGAGCCCGCATGAACCTCGGCGGGATTGCACTGGAATCCATGAGGCTAGCGCAGCGGATCGCGCAGTTTGATCTCAGCCTTGTAATGGCGGAAGCAAAAGACGAACTGGTGGCGACTTTCGAATACAACACTGCGTTATTTGATCCAATCACAATCAGCCGAATGGCGGAACACTTCACCACATTGCTGCACGGTATTGCCGAGAATCCCAGCCGGCCAATTTCCAGCTTGCCATTGGCCGCAGAGTCTGGGAGCAGGCCAATACGAGCGGATGGACAAGTACATTTCGCCAACGACATTTTGGTGCATGAGCTGTTTGAGCGGCAGGCGGCCCGAACGCCCAATGCTGCAGCGCTGATTTTTGAAGACGAACAGCTCACATACAAGGAACTGAACGAGCGCGTCAACCAAATGACGCAGCGCATCTCAAATCTACTGGAAAAGCCAGGAGTGCCGGTTGGACTTCTCCTCGAACGCTCTGCGGCAGCGATTATCGGATTGTTGGCGATCTTCAAGGCCGGTGCGGTGTATGTCCCAATAGATCCCGAATATCCCAGGGACCGCATCTCATTTTTGCTCAATGATGCTCGCGTTGAAGTCGTAATCACCGAGCGGAAACTACTCCAATCCTTGCCTCCGGTGAGCGCCAAACTGCTTTGCGTTGATGCAGAGCGGCGAAGCGTTGCCCAGCAAATAGCAGCATCGCGCGGCAGCGCAACTCCGGACGATCTTGCTTACGTCATCTATACCTCCGGATCAACGGGGCGGCCTAAGGGAGTGCTCGTGAGTCACGGAGCGCTCAGCAACCACATGCAGTGGCTGGCCCATGAATTTTCGCTCGATCAGGGCGACCGCGTACTCCACAAATATTCCTTGAGTTTTGACGCTTCACTTGCAGAAATTCTCCATCCTTTAATCTGCGGTGCGGCACTGGTGGTGGCGCGTTCAGGCAGCCAGTTCGACATCGACTATCTGATTGAACTTATGCGTGAGCATTGCGTGACCGCTATCGATGTTGTCCCAACCATGTTGAAAGCGCTGTTGGAGGATGGCCGTCTGCGGAGGTGTTCCAAGCTGCGCCGGATCACCAGCGGCGGAGAAACTCTACCCACTGACGTTGTTCGGCGCGCATTCGAAAAGCTTGGAGAAATTGATCTAATAAATATGTACGGGCCTACCGAAGCCACGATTACAGCCTCATTTTACCGCTGCGGGTCAGAAGAGAACGCGGCGCGGGTAGCGATCGGCGCTCCTGTCGCAAACACTGAAATGTATGTTCTCAACCATGACATGCAAACAGTTCCAACAGGAATTCCCGGTGAAATTTACATCGGCGGCAATGGGCTGGCATACGGCTATATCAACCAGCCCCACCTGACTGGAGAAAAATTTGTTCCCGATCCATTCAGCAGAATTGCTGGAGCGCGACTCTACAAAACGGGGGATTTGGGACGCTATCGCGACGACGGAAGTATTGAGTGCATCAGACGCATTGATAAGCAGGTAAAAGTTCGGGGATTCCGTATTGAATTAGCAGAGATTGAAGCACAGCTAAGAAAGCATGGCGCTATTCAAGATGCCGTTGCTGTTTTGAGAAGCCGCACCGGCGGAGATAAGTATATTGCGGCTTACGTGCAATGTGCGCAGGGGAAACAAGTTACTTCAGAGCAGTTGCGGGCCGGCCTGAGAGAACAGTTGCCACAGTATATGGTGCCTGCTGTCATCACTGTGATAAAGAGTTTTCCACTGCTGCCGAATGGCAAAGTGGATTCCCGCAGATTGCCTGAACCGGAGCAGGTCCTGCAGGAAGACGAATTTGCATTGCCCCGCGATTCGACTGAGAAGGCGCTGGTCAGGATCTGGCAGGAAGTTCTTGGACGAAATGAAGTCGGGATCCATAGTAATTTCTTTGAATTGGGCGGCGACTCAATCCTCAGCATTCAAATCGTTTCGCGCGCCAGAGATGCCGGGTTGGCGATCACGCCTAGACAGATTTTTCAATTTCAGACAATTGCGGGATTGGCCCAGGTCGCGGGACGAGCTTCCGCAAGAATTATCTCGGAGCAGTCAACGGCGGAAGGCCCGGTCCCGCTATCTCCGATTCAGCGGTGGTTCTTTGAGCAGGAATTGCCTGAGCCTCATTTCTACAACCAGTCGATGATGCTTGAAGTGAAGCGAAAGCTGGATCCGGGGCATTTGGGAACGGCCGTCCACCATCTGGTTCTTGAGCATGACGCACTGCGACTGCGCTTTCATCGGACACTGCAGGGTTGGCAACAGGTTTGTGTCGGGCCTGATGTACATAGAATTTTTCAGCACGTCATACTTTCTCAGCTATCGCCGCGCGAACAATCAGCAAGAATCGAGGCCATTACTCGCGAGGCCCAGGCCAGCTTGAATCTGGAAGCCGGTCCTTTGATTCGTGCTGTTTATTTTGATGGCGCTGAAGGCGTCAACAGGCTTTTGATCGTTATCCACCATTTGGCAGTTGATGGCGTTTCCTGGCGTGTAATTCTCGATGACTTGCAAGCTGCTTATGAACAGTTAGAGCGTGGAGAGGAAATCCGGCTGAGACCTAAGACCATTTCTTTCAAACAGTGGTCTGAGTTGCTGCAACAGAGAGCCCAGGACGACGACGTGCGGCAGGAATTTGGATA
>JBAVUZ010000374.1:0-4784 GCA_049697035.1 Candidatus Angelobacter sp.
TGCGCCAGTCCGGACAGATTGAGCAGGACGCGCACGCCGTCTTTCTGCTGCATCGTCCAAGGGGCGTGCAGCCGGCAGGCGCTGGCGTTTCTTCCGGGGGCGAAGCCAAAAGCTATTTCACCGGCGAGGACAAAATCATCATCGCCAAACAGCGCTCAGGCCCTGCGGGGACTTATATCAAGGTCAGATTTGACGGGCCGAGGGGTAGGTGGGAAGGAAGATGAGGGCTGTTCTGTCTAGTTGAACGACGGGATCTGTTGGGGGCCTTTGCCTTTTGACGGCTGGGGCTTATTGGCGTCTGGTTTGGAGGCGGCCACGGCCTGCTGTTGGGCGGCGGCTTCGGCGGCCTGAGCGTCCAGAATGCGCGTTTGCTGGTAGGTGTACGTGATGCGATGAATGATAGTAATGGTGGAAAGCACGGCCAGAACCCAGAGCACGGGAGCCATGGCCCCAAAATGCGCAAACAACGCGCCGATAATCACCAGCACCACGCGCTCAGGACGCTCCATGAAGCCGACTTTGCAGGAACCAATGAGCGATTCAGCGCGCGCGCGCGTGTAACTGACCATGACGGAGCTGACCATGACGAACGCGACCAGCACGAGATAAAAGAAATGATTGCCGCGGGCGTAGAAAACCAGCAGACCGAAGAAGAGCGCGACGTCACTGTAGCGGTCGATGACGGAATCAAAGAACGCACCGAAAGTTGTGACCTGGCCGGTGGCGCGCGCAACGCGTCCATCAACCATGTCAAAGATTCCGGCGCCGATGATTACCAGTCCGGCATATGGAAACAGCCGGCCGTAGTTTGAAGTGTTGGCGTAGCCGAAAAGAATGGCGGCGATGGTGTTGATGACCAGTCCAAGAAAGGTGAGTACGTTGGGGGAGATGCGGGTAAGCGCAAGGCCGCGAACGATCGCGTACAGCAGAACGCGGCAAGCTCGTCCAAATGCGCCGGTCCAGGTCATGAAGCCTCGTCGTGAATGGTGGTCAGTTGCAGGACCTCCAGTTCGCGCTTGCCGTTTGGGGTAACCACGGTGGCCATGTCGCCTACCTTTTTACCCATCAGGGATTTTCCGATCGGTGAAGTTGTGGAGATCAACCCTTTGGTCACGTCCGATTCCTCGCTCGTAACCAAAGTATAAACAATCTCTTCTTCCTTGGTATTGTCAAAAACCTTTACCTTGGAACCAAACGCGACACGGTCCTTGGGGATGTTGGTGAGGTTCACCAGAGCGAGCTCAGACATGCGTTTTTTCAGCTGTCCAAGACGGGCGTTGACGAACTCCTGGCGCTGCTTGGCCATGTGGTATTCGGCGTTTTCGCTGAGGTCGCCCATGGCTACGGCCTTTTTGATCTCTTTGGGCAGCTCATGCGTGAGCTCATGCTCCAGAAGGCGGATCTCTTCTTCCAGCTTCTTCTTGATATGTTCCGGCATATTAGCGGAAGATTACTCCCCTCTGGCGCAAAATCGGCGGGTTGCGAAGGCCCATTATAAACCTTTCAGCCTGAATACGTTAACAGCCCAAAAAGGGCCGCGTCTGATTTTTTTCCAGCCAAGTACCGGCTCGGCAGAATGATTGTTGCTAAATGTTGTTAAAAAGTTTATAATGTTTTCTGGAGTTCCCCCGCAATATGTCCTATCTAGGTGTTCAATGAATGGTCAACTGAACTTTGCAATAGGCGACAAAGTAGTTTATCCGAATCATGGAGTCGGGGTAATAGAACAGATCAGCAGCCGCACAATAGGCCCGAACGTCCACAAGTTTTATCTTCTCAAAATCAAGGCCAGCAGCCTGAAAGTTGAAGTGCCCTTCAACAATGTTGGCATGGTCGGCCTGCGCCCGGTGGTTAAGAATGGTGAAGTCATGAAGATTATCACCTTTCTGATCGACGGGAAATGCGATAACCATACTGACTGGAAGTTCCGCTTCAAGGAAAACTCCGACAAAATGCGGACCGGCTCGCTGCTGGAAGTGGCCATTGTGCTGAAAAGCCTTCTGCTTCTGGCCAAAGACAAGCCGCTCTCCTTCCGCGAAAAGAAAATGCTGGACCGCGCCCGCTACCTGCTGGTGACCGAACTGGCGATGTCAAAGAACGTGGAAGAAGTGGAAATCGAAGACATGCTCAACAAGGCGCTTAGCAAGAGCAAGCTGAAGTTTCCTGAAGTGACAGCAGACGCCTAGATTTTTGAAATCTCGACCCTGAGCTTGCCGAAGGGGAGAGATCCCTATCGAAAGACGCTTAAAGCAGGCTTTATCAGCCTGCTTTTTTGCTGCAAATGCAGCTTGCCTGATTCGCTTTTGCCCATGAGTTCAAGTTAGAAATAGGGTTCCCTCGATCACGCTCGGGATTTCGGAGCGCTAACTAATGCTCCGTCTTGCCATCCAGCAGCTCCAGCGCATGCGGCAAAATCGCTATCACGGCCTGCAATGACTCCACCGCGGCCGCAGGACTTCCTGGCAAGTTGAGCAACAGAGTTTTACCCCGCACGCCGCAAACTCCGCGACTCAGCGCGGCAAAAGGCGTCTTCTTCGCGCCTTCCTGCCGCATCTTCTCTTCCACGCCAACGATCCGCCGTTCAATCACGCTGAGCGTTGCTTCCGGAGTAACATCGCGCACCGCGATCCCTGTTCCTCCGGTTGTCACCACCAGACGCGTAAGTTCGCTGCACTCAATCAAGCGCGCCGCGATCGCATCTTTTTCATCGGGCAGCACGGAAGTATGGATCACCTTGAAATGCGCGGCCTCCAGCTCGCGCACAATCGCCGGTCCGGACGCATCTTCACGTTTCCCGATGTAGGACGAGTCACTGATGGTCAGCACGGCGGCGGTTTTGGCGGATGCGGCGTTCACCGGGTCTCTTTTTACTGTCGCTTCGCTCCAAACCGCTTAAGATTTCACAATATGGTTGAGAGCCTTCTGCGCCTATTGCAAGCGGCTCGGCGCGCAAGCCGGCCTCGCCGCTTTGTTATCTGCAATATCTATGCTTCCAAAACATTTTCTTCGGTATCGCGATTTGCTTCGTCCAGCAGCCGCAGGCCTTCCAGCAAAATGCCTTGCGATGACTGGGTAATCGTCTGCTCGCTGCTGCTGCCGGCAAAGTCGATTTCAAAAGTTCCGGCAGTCCACGTCAGCACCTTGTACACCGCAGGATCGCCTTTCAGGTCGCCATAGACAGCGTGATTGATCTGGCCTTCAGTGAAATACATTTTGCACTTTTCGCCATTGTTGGTGAGTGTGAGCGCGCAGGTTTTGCGGCCCATATCCAGTGACTGCAAAAGGTCCAGCACGTTCATCTGCGCCAGGCTTCCGCGCAGCACGGATTCACCCGGCGCTTCGCGCGCCATCTTTTCGAGCGATATCTTGTCCACAACTTTCTTGATTCTGGCCGCGGCTTCCTTCAGGAAAAACGGCTTCTCAATAAAATCTTCCACCGTATCCTGCACGGTCTTGAGCTTCTCATTAATATCAACCTTGCTGGCCATCAGGATCACCGGAATCCCGGCGCTGGCGTTGCGGCTCTTGATCTTTTGCAGCAACTGGCGGCCATCCATGCCATTCATGGCATAGTCGGCAATGATCAGGTCAGGCTTGTCTTCAATGGCTTTCAGCAGCGCGTCGGCGGCGTCGGTCATCGGCTGTACGGTTGAAAAATGCGCAAGGGCCTGCCGCAACATCTCCAAAACCATGGGATTGTCATCGACCAGCAGGACCTTAATATTGCTCGGCATGAGACCTATTTCTTCAGGCGATCAGTGGAGGGCTTGCGCCGGTAGTCTCCGCTTTTTCCGCCTGATTTACGCTGCAAAACTATTTCACGGATGGCGATTCCTTTATCCAGGGCTTTGCACATGTCATATACCGTTAGCGCGGCGACGGTGGCTGCCATCAGCGCCTCCATCTCCACTCCGGTCTGGGCGGTTGTGGCGGCTTTGGAGTTGACCTGAACGCCATTTTCGCACACCTCAGTGGTCACATCAATGAATGAGAGCGGCAGCGGATGGCACATTGGTATCAAGTCGCTCGTTCGCTTGGCCGCCGCAATCCCGGCAAATCTGGCCACTTCCAGAGGATTCCCCTTAGGATTCTGCGGCAGTGCCTTCAGGACTTCCTGCGACATCTCAATAAACGCAGACGCTTCCGCCTCGCGACGGCTGGCCGTTTTGCCCGAGACATCCACCATCTTGGCGCGACCGGCAGCGTCATAGTGCGAAAGCTTGCCGCTCGACGGCTTGCCGTTTTCTGCTGATTGTCGAAATGTTTTCTTCTTCACCATCTGAAATCAATCTATCCGCTTTAGTTCGGACATCTGCAGCTTGATAGTTCTCCGGTCCACGAACCGACCTGAACCCTCTCATCCTGAGCGGCACTCCGCGACGAAAGGAGCGGAGTAGAGTCGAAGGACCCCCGACAAAGCATATTTCTTTAATACCGCTTCAGGGAGTTCTCACGAGAAACTCCGACATGCTTGTCCTTCCGGAAACTCATCGCATCACCACCGTCACCATCTCGCCCTTCGCCAGCTTCTCCCTGTCCGGAGGCACCACAAGATAGCAGTTTGCCTGCGCCGCCGCCAGCATATCGCCTGATCCCTGCCATGGCACCACTTCAATCTCAGGATCTTCTAATCCTCCATCCAGCCTCGCCGGCAGAAACCTTGTCAATCCCGTCTTAGTCTTGAAATCTTTCCTGAGCTTCGCCTTGGCCGACTTCAATCGCTCAGGCTGCGCGCTGCTCAGCGCTTCCACCATCTGCCGGGCAAAAAGCTCAAACGTCACCAT
>JBAVUZ010000375.1:0-20171 GCA_049697035.1 Candidatus Angelobacter sp.
CGAAGCTTCCAGTCGGTTGAGCCTTCAGTGTGCCTTCCCACCGGGCCCGCTGCCACAGACGCATCGGCGCCAAGCTTGAACTTATTCGTAAGCAGCGCCTGCATGCCGCGATCGTTCATTACGACCATAACCAAGTCAACGGCTTGTCCGCCAATCTGCAAGCCAACGCTTCCGCCGGTTGTGGTCAAAGGCGCTGGAGCGCTCCAGCCAGTCGCCGTGCGACAGGTTGCCATGCCCCGGCCATGCGCGCCGCCTACTATAAATCCGCCCTTAAGCAGATTGGGCACCACTGCCACGCACTTTGCCGATCCTAGAATGTCTGAGGGAATGCCCTTATCGGGAGTTGCCATAATTTCGTCTAATACGGTGGCTGCCGTTTCCAGCCGGCTGGACGCGGCTTCTGAAGCAAAGGCCCCGCTTGCAAGCGTAACTGCACACAACACAACACGAAGCAGTGTTTTCATAATCTCCTCAAAAATGATTTTAGTCGCTGGGAGCAGGTAAGAAGATGCGGAAAAACAATAAAGGGTTGGATACGGTGACCCTCGTGACCGTGTCCAACCCCGTCTCCCAGGTTCTGTGGTAGGTGAGTAGAGTATCCATCCACACCATTTTCGCGGCAAGTAACCGGGGTTCCTTCCCCACTGCCGCTTCGGACATGTACTCACGGAGATACCAAGTTAGTAAACACCAAAACTTTGTCTCTCGCCCAAAAACAAAAGGCCCGGCAGATGTTCTGCCGGACCTCAAGATTTTTCTGGCGATTTATTTGGAGGACGTCACCAGCGAATGCGTAATTGCGTGCACAGAGAGCGCAATGCGGTTCTGTACGCCCACTTTGCGCATCAACTTGGCAACGTGCGCTTTTACGGTGCGCTCTTCGATCCCCAGCACCGATCCAATTTCCTTATTGGAGCGTCCTACCACCAGCAGTTCAAGAACTTCTTTTTCACGATCAGTGAATGTGACCCTGCCCGCGGGAAAGATACGTCCCGGTGAAGAGGTCACTCGTTCGATAAAAATGGATAATACGCGCCGTGGCGCCCAGACCGAACCGGCATGCACGATCCGCATGGCCTGAATGAACTCCGCTGGGGATGCGGCTTCGTCCACGTAGCCTTTGGCGCCCGCGGCAAGCGCTTTCAAAATCGTTTCATCGTCAGCGCCGCTTCCAGTAACAATGATTCGCAGATCAGGCCGTGCCGCTTTGAGCCCGGCCATTACGTCAAACAGGTTTTGTCCCGCCCTTGTTCCCAGCAGGACCAAGTCGATATCTTTGCGCGGACCCAATTCCGCCAAACTGCAGGAGACCAGTTCGAGGTCCGTCTCGGTATCGAACAGGGACTTCAGTCCGATAAACCGCAGAGGATCGCTCTCTACCACAGCTATGCGAATCGTTCTCTTTGATGCGCCTGCTTTCATCAAAACTCCTTCCAAGACCGTGGCGTGAATGTGCGTATTGTAAGCAAAAAATAGAGCGCGCGACCTGAAAGTATCATGAACCTCAGCCCAAGCCCATTACTTAGCAGGGTACATGTACTGAAGTTGAAGCGCAAGGATTGGGGAGTGCTGCTTCGGGTTACTTGCTGGCTTCCAGTCGGCCACTCTCAGGACGCAGCAAAAACCCGTCCGCATGGCCCAGGGCAAAGCCGCGACGGTAACCTTCGCAGTAGCTATTTTCGCCGGACAAGTTGTGCTGCTTCTGAAAGTTGGTGCAACCGACAAAGTGAAAGTCAACCTGAGCCGTGGAAGATTGGTCTGAGCCGCCGCGATCGAACCCTTCGTTGTACCCAGAGAGAAACCCTTCATCAAAGTGGGTGAACCCGCTGGCCGACTGGGTATCTTCCAGCGAGGCAGAGACAGACCGAAGCGTATCGACGGCCCGGAATAGCCGTCCGGAATAGCCGTCGAGGTAGCCGGCTTTTAAACCGTGAGGTAAAGCCGTGTTCAAACAAATTGCGTGGGCCAAATTGTGAGGAATAGCCCAATTTCAGCCCGTGAAAATCTTTGATTTGGTGGCGCTGGGAACTACCCAGGCTGGCGTCCGCGTTTCCCACGTGGTAGCCCTCTTCATACCCATGGCGATAACCGTGGGCAAACGCCGAGTGCGAAAGCACTGCGGCTGAACCGGACTCGCGCAAATGAAGGTCCTGCGCCGTTGCGGTAGCGGCAACACCTGCGGCAAGAAAAAGCGTTAGCAGCAGACGCGCCATTGGGCCCCAAAAACCTCCAGTTCCGTTCAGTCAGATGAACCTAGGTAACCACGGGATGTCAGCCTTCGGGGCGTCCCTAAGGTCTATTTACCTATCCTCTAGGTTTTTCGATGAATGGCTGGAAATCGTATGCAGCTGGATACTTATCTCACCTTAACCAATCATGAAGAGTTGAGCTGACTCTCCGGCTACGGCAGATTAAAAACCTGGGGGAAACGGAGCCGAAAGAGAAAGGGCGACTTAACTGATTTGCGATTCTCCCCGGGCGGTCAAACAGCCGCCTGGGGCATTCGTATTCTCCCCCAAAGTTTAAGGTTTCATTCCCCGGAAGATGTTATGCGAAACCTGCTGCGTCACATGCCGCTGGTTTGTCTGCTAGTGTCGTCCCTGGCGCTTTGCGCGCAATCTCGCAACCCGTACGATCTGGAGCTGGAAAATCTGCGCTCGCAGTGGCCTCTAGCCGGGAAGCTGGAAAAACTGGCGATATTGGACCACGCGCGTCGTTTGCGAGACTTTATCGATGATCGTCGCCAAGTTCAGCTTTTCCTTGAGAATGTCGCGCAATCGGCTGCGGAAAATGATCTCGTCAGGAATGAAGCGGCTGCGTATATTGACGACCTCCGCTCTTTCAAAGTGCCGGCACAACATCAGGCGCAGCACTGGTATGCCGCAGAGGAATCCCGCCAACGCACTCTGGCGGAAGCCCGCAAAGCCGCTGCAACTGGCGCGTCTTATGAAACTCTGGCTGAACTCCAGCACTTGTCCGGCTCCGCTGACGCCGCTGACCATATGTTGCAAGCGGCCGGCCTCGATCCCACCGCAACGCGCTGGCTCCGGGCCGCTCAATTTCTAGATGAACCTCTCCGTAAGTTTGCCGCGCTACGGAACGGCCTGTCGCTTGAGCCTTCAAATCCACGCTTGAATGTGGAATTAGCGACGTATTACATCGGCCGCCAGCAACTGGAGAAAGCTCGCGACGTGTTGACTATGGCTGCGGAAGTCGCGCCCAATGATTTTGTCATCCGCGAACGCCGCGTCAGCCTCTTCTTGAATCTGGGTCTTCGTTCGCAGGCGCTGCCGGAATTGCGCCGCATGGAAAAGCAGTGGCCGTCGCCGCTGTGGTTGCGCTCACGACTTGCACTGGACTACGAACAAATGGGACTCCTGGACGATGCCGCGCGGATCGCCGCTTCCGTGATGGCAGAAACCTCTGACAACCGTGAACAACTGGAACTGCTGGCCCGATTCCATGAACGCCGGCATATGAAGTATGACTTGCAGGCGGACTACATCGCGCTTTCGCGTCTTGAACCCAACCAGCCAGACATATGGTCACGGCTGGCGCAGGTGCAGATTGATTGCGGCGATGCTGAAGGCAGCAGGAAATCTTTGCTGCGCCTGGTTGCATTGGATGACGAAAATCCCGACGCGCACCGCCGTTTGGCGCAGGTCGATGAAAGCCTGCATCTTGATCGCGAAGCCCAGCAGGAGTTGGCAAAAGCTTCGAGCACTGCCCGTCCGGACATGTTAGCGATGGACGCTCAGTATCTGGTCGCCCCGGGAATGCTGGTCAAGGAAGTATTCGCTAACCCACCAGCGTCGGCAGATACAGCGCTGGCGGACATTCGCGTGCAGGAACTTCTCGCCAGCGGACTTGATCGAGTTCACGTTCAGCAACTCTACTTCGTAGGATCGGACTCTGCGCTCGACACGCACCGCGTGACCACCATTCGCTATTCACCTTCTACCGAAGAATTGCGTGTGATCCACGCACGCATTTGGAAGCCAACCGGCCTGGTGCTGGACGCGCAGGAACTGGGCGATCGTGAATATGCCGATACGCCAGTTTCAATGTATTACGATATGCGCCTGCACCAGCTTCGCTTTGCCGGGCTGGAGAAAGGCGATGTGGTTGAGTTGGAGTATTCGCTCGTGCCAAAGCGCCGCTCCGCGCCGTATGGCGGATATTTTGGCGATCTGGTGCTGTTTGCGGGACGCGGTCCGGAGCAGCTGAAGAGATACGTGCTGATTGCGCCGGCGGCACAGAAAATTTTTGTTCACGCGGAAAAGATCGCTCCGGCAAGCGTTTCTTCACGAGATGGCGTACAGGTTTTTCTCTGGGAATCACGCTCAATTCCGGCATTGCCTCGCGAGCCGCGCAGCCCCGGCGTGACGGAAATTTCTCCTTACGTACACGTCTCCACCATGGGCGATTGGAAACAGCTTGGCTCCTGGTATGCGGAGCTTGTGCGTCCGCAATTTACGCTGGACCAGTCACTTCAGGATGAACTGGCGCGAGTGACGAACGGACTTCATAGCGATAAAGAAAAGATTTCCGCCATCCAGGAATTTGTTTTGCGCAGCACGCATTATGTCGCGCTGGAGTTTGGTATATACAGCTACAAGCCTTATCCGGTAACGCAGATTTATGCCCGGCGCTTTGGCGACTGCAAAGACAAAGCCAGTTTGATGATAGCTCTGCTGCGGGCCGCAGGGATCGAGGCCGAGATTGCTCTCGTGCGCACTCGTTCGCTGGGTGACGTGGCGGCAGAACCTGCATCTATCGCGGTTTTCAATCACGCCATTGTCTACGTGCCGAAATATGAGCTGTGGCTCGATGGCACCGCGGAATACGCTGGACGCGAGCTTCCTCTGGAAGACCAGGGCGCATTATCGCTAACGGTGAACCTGAACGGAGCGGCACAGATACGCTATATTCCCATGAGCCGCGCCGCCGACAATTACACGCGGCACGTCATCCGGGGCGAGCTCTCCGCGCAGGGAGTGATCCAGTTCAGCGGCTCAACCACAACCCGGGGTGAGGACGCGCCCGGATTGCGCCATGATCTGGCCATCCGCGAACAACAACTGGATATCTTCCGGCGCGAACTTGCGGAAGTCTTCCCCAGTGTGCAGGTTGATAGCGTTGCAGTCCATGGCGCTGAAGTGCTTTCCAGCAGCGTGAGCGTTGAGTTCCAGGGAGCGCTGAATTCGCCGCAATACAAGCGTGTGGTTTCTCTCAGTTCGTCATGGATGCCCCGCTCGTACGTAGCTGCCCTGGCCGGAGCCAGCACACGCACACAGGATCTGGTGCTGCCCTCGCCATGGACCACGGAGGAAGAAATTCATATCACATTGCCGGAAGGCGCGGAAGTCACCTCCCTGCCACGCGACCAGAACATTACCGGGGCTTTTGGCTCACTGCGGCTGCATTACAAGAAATCTGCGGGCGAGGTGATCGTACAGAGCCATGTACAGTTTGAAAAAGCGCGTGTAAGCGCGCAGGATTATCCGGCATTCCGCCAGTTCTGTGTCCAGGCGGAACGCAGCTTCCGCAATGAAATCACATTGAGCCTGCCGCAATGAGATTGGCCGCCCGCGCGTTTCCCATCCTGCTGTTCTGCTTAAGCGCGAGCGCGGGATTCTCACAGAAGGCCCAGACCACACATCCCGATAAAGCGGACGATTCCCTGCTCCAGAGTTTTTTTTCTGATTTCAATTTGTCCTCGGCAGCCGAGGCAGCCGACGCGCGTTTGCGTCAAGCCCCGAAAGATACTGTGGCGCTCTTCATTCGCATGGAAACAGCCGAACTGCAGGAGCGTCCTGAGATTGCTTTGGACTCGGCCCTGCGGCTTTGCGCCCTGCCTGCCGTGCCAGAACTCCATGGACTGGCATCAAACCGGGTCCTGCAGCACGCGGCCAATAGCTGGGCCTTTAACTCGGTCCTTCGCCGTATAAAATCAACGGCAACAATCCACAATGACTGCGCTTTCAACCTGCGGCTGGCTCTCGTAGCAGCCGCCTCCGACGGCGCAAACATTGACCTGGACACGGCAGCTCATTCAAGCGGTCTGCTCACGCATTGGAGTGTTGCCGGCCCGTTTGGGAGATATAACAACGTTGACTTTGAGCGCCGGTGGCCACCGGAAAACGAGCGGTCTTTCCGCGACCGATACTCATTCCAACTGGACTCCGAAATCTTAAAAAGTGAACGCCGAGGATCTGCCGCCGCGAGGACGGGCTCTTCACACACAATTGTGCCGGAGCGCTTCTGGTTCCGCGACGGCATGATCGCTCTCCCGGAATATTTTCCTTCCTCCGGCGTCTTCTATGCCGCCAGCGAGGTGGATCTGCCAAGCACAACCGTTTCGCGGCTCGACGTATTGAGTTCAGGCACTTATGAAGTTTTCGTCGACGGAAACTCGGTATTGCTTCACGACGCACGTTATGCAGCCGCCCCAACACGGGATTCAAGTTCATTGTCGATGGCGGCTGGCAATCACCGCATCCTGCTCAAGTTCTCACAAGACTCTGCGCCGTTGAGCGTAGCTCTGCATTCACAATTTGAAGTGTCGCCACAAAAGGAGATCGCCCTGCCGTCGGCGCTGGAACAATACATGCAAGCGCTGGCAGCGTATTTCCGGGGCGATTTTTCTGAGATGGCAATCCTGCTTCGCGCGGGCGCGCTTCGTGAGACCGGCTATGGCAAGTATCTCCATGCTCTGCTTTATTCCGCGGCCGAAGAGCACTCACCCCGGGCCGACGCAGCATGGAAGGCAGTTGCCACAGCCCAACCAGGGGCCTTGCTGGCGCGGCTGAAATCGGACCAAAACGCTGTTGATCGCGGCCAGCCTGAATCCGTCCGCGCAGATGTAATGAGCATTTTGGCGGAGCGTCCTCAGTCAGAAATGGCGTTGCAATTGGCTTTTAATCTTTCACGGCGCAATCAGGTGGATGGGCCGGCGCTGCTCACGCGTTTGTTGGAGTCACATCCTTCCTGTGCTCGGCTGGCCGAAGCCGTAAAGTTCTATAACGCTGCCGCACAGCAGGACAAATCGATTGCGGTTGAACAGCAAATGGCATCGTGCGCGCCAGAGTCGTTGCAATACGCGCGGCTGCTGGCAGAGTCAGGCCGCCACAGCGCCGCGGCAGCATACCTTCAGCAGTTGGTTGCCAGAAACCCTCTTTATCGCGGGGCCCGGCGAATGCTGGTAGAGCAACTGCTTCTGGATAACCAGATCAGCGCGGCCAGACTTCAAGCCAAACAGCTGCGTGAGATGGCTGCAAACGCCCGGAACTATTTGCCAACGGTCAGAGACACGGGAGTGGCACCGGATAGCAGGAGCGAACGCGCCGAGGCGTTCGCCAGCGGTGCAGAATTCTACGTTCCCTACCGCCGCGACGGCATAGAGATGGTCCGCAAATCGGCGCAAAGAAGTTTTTCGGGTGGCGAAGCGGTAATCCTGCTCTCTGACAAAGTGGTCCGTATTCGCCGTAATGGCCCTGTTTCCGTGTATGTGCATCGCATCACCCGACCCTTGAATAAAGAAGGCATCAGCCGGTACGGAGAAGTTACGCTGCCGCGCGGGGCTGATCTGCTGGAGTTACGCACGATCAAAACCAATGGAGAGATCACTGAACCCGAACTGGCGCAACAGAAACCCACTATTTCCATGCCAGCGCTGGAGGCGGGCGACGCAATCGAGGAAGAGTACGTGCTGCATTATGCGGAACTGGACCAGATGCCGGAAAGCGCCGGCGCTCATACTTTCGGGTCCTTCGCAGCACCATTGCTTCATGCCCGCATGGTGCTGCTGAACCCCGCGGAATGCACGGTCAGTGTGAGAGAACAAGCCGGCCCGCCGCTGCCGCTGGTGGGAGAAAACAATGGAACGGTGATCCGGATATGGGAGCGCGACAACATTGCCCAGACGATCGCAGAATCGGTTTTACCTTCGGTAAACCTGCTGCCTACCGTGACGGTTACTTCAGCGGAAAAAACCCGCGAGGGGCTTCGAGATGAGTTGATCGACGCATCCCGAGCCGGCCTTCACGTGAATGAAGCGGCGACGGAATTTAATCTTTCGCAAACTGGTGGAGATTTTGAAAAAGCAAAGCGTTTGTACCGATTTGTAACCAGCAAAATCGATTCGACAGGTCCAGACTGGGCCGCAAGCCCGGCCGAGGACACGCTTGATAACGGTCAGGGCAGCCGGACCATGGCTCTGCTGGCCCTGGCGCGGGCTGTTGGATTGAACGCCGAACTGCTGCTGGCGCGGAAAATCGAGCGGGACTGCGGCAAAGAACTATCCTGCTACACCGAACCGCTGGTTCGGTTCCGGTTGCAGAACCGCGAATCCGTTGATGTTGATGCCGAATCCGATGATTTGCCTTTCGGTGCAATTCCGCCATCACTGGACGCGCGGGAAGCTCACCTGATTCCTTTGCTGGCAGGAGAAGAGAAAAAGCCGGAGATCGTGGCTGTGAATCCACGGCTCGCGGACGAGAAGAGTGTGGCAGAAGCCGACCTTTCATTTTCTGATGGTGACCTCGTAGCCAGCATCCATGTACAACTGGGCTCAATGCGTGCGCAGGAGGTGCGCAACCTGCTCCGCAGCGCCGGAGAACGAGAGAAGCAGGCATTCTTCGAGCAACTGGCAATGCGTATTTTCCCGGGCGCTGCTTCAATTACTGGGACCGCAGCACATGAAAATGATCCCGAGCAGCCCCTGAAACTTGCGGTCGGCTGTACGGTCCCGCAATTTATCAACCGGCAGAGCGGCGCAGCGGAAATCAATCAACTAGCTCCGGCGCTCGGACTGGCAACTCTGTATGCCAAGCTCCCCAGGCGCAAGTTCCCGCTCCTGATTGACTCATTATTCTTTGAAAGCACGGTCTTCCATTTGCACCTGCCGGACGGGTTGGAAGTACACTCGCTGCCCGCCGACTTCACTGAGAAAACCGAATTCGGCGAGTACGCGTTGCGCTTTGTACGGATGCCGCACCAGGTGGATATTCATCGCGACTTCCGCATCCCGGTCCAGGTCATCGCGCCCGATAAGTATGGCGCTTTCGCAAATTTTGCATTGCGCATTGATGAAGCGGAACGTCAACGTATTTCACTGGAAAGTACGAAAGATGGTAGAGCGACAGTCTCTAAAAAGTAAAAGGCCGGGCATTTTGACCCGGCCAATCTTTCGCAAGCACGTGCCGCTTAGTAGCGATTGCCTCCCGCGACCGGCATGTTGCGATAGCCGCTTTTTTCCTGGCCCATGCGCTCCAGGAAGGTGGATGCCATATCGACAAACTTGCTGCCCTTTTCAATGTACTCAGGCATGCGGTGCCACAATTCTTCAAACTTTTCCGGATGCTCGGCGGCAAAAGTTGCTACGCCAATTCCGGCAACGGCCAGGCCTGCTGGTCTGCGTCCAGTAAGAAACAGAATCGCCCCGGCCGCAAAAGACCCAATCATCAGCGTTTTCTTCCAATCCATTGCTCCGCCCTCCATTGTTGTGTGCTGTGGCTGAAACTTTAATTTATTTTCGTCGCCCATGGAAGCCACCACGCTTCATCTACCCGGTTCATTAGAACCGCAATTCCGTCATTCCGTTGCCCTTTGTAGACTGGCTCACCAGGATTTCCAGTGTTGCCCGTTCCAAATTTATCAAATGATCGATGAAAGAGAAGCCATGGACAGAATCGATCAGGCGGAATCGAGGATTTCCGGGGCGTGAATCGCAGACGCCAGGATGCTTTGAAAATTCAAGTGCTGAAGGCTTGAGGGCAAAAAGAAAGTGGGCGCCGGTATAGGGGCGACGCCCACGTGGGGGTACTGCGTATGTTGTTATTAAGATAGACGTAGGATCGGGAAAAAAGTTTCAGCTTTAATTGAAATTAACATAACTAAATATCCCAAAGTTAATAGAACGCTGAGACTTGCATGCTTGGTGACGAAAAAACCCCTTCGCTTTAGGCGAAGGGGTTGGAGAGTAAGGAGAGAGAGGAGATACAATCGACGGCTTTCTACGACATGCGCGAAATCTGTTCCCGCATCTGCAGACGGGCCTGGTGCAGTCCAAACTGCGATTCTTTTACGTCCAGCCCAAGCAGGTGCGCAATTTTTTCATGGCTGTAGCCTTCAACATCGTGAAGGAGGAAAATCATTTTTTCGGTTGCCGGCAGTTCCACCACTGCGCGCTCAAGATGCACCCGCTTCACATTGCCACAAACTCTCTTGCTATCAGCGGAGACATCGCTGTTTAAGGTGAGGGTGCCGATCGTGGTGAGTTCGCGGATCTCAGCCAGAAATGCCTGGTCAATCTGTTCCGTCTTCGGCTCTACCGATGACGCGAAAGCGCGAAGGAATGTGTTAGTGGAGAGCTGTTCAGCGGTCAACTCGTTGTCGGTCATCCAAAAAGCCAGGGAGTAAATTCTATGGCAGTGCTCGCCGTAGATCGCATCATAGTTAGCTGTGCGGGTTTCTCTTGCGGCAAGGATTCCAAGATTGATAACGCTCACGCTGCTAGACATTTAACCTACCTCTTTTTCGGCCCGCTGGAGGGTCCCTTTTTGATTACGGTCAATCAATCGACACTGTTACTACTGCAATCGAGATGCCCAAAGAACGCGGATGGCCATGAAGTTTTGCAAGGTTAATTAAGTTATTGATTATGAAGGGTCTGGATTGAATTTCAGAAGCCAATGAGAAAAATACATGGGTTGCAGGATTAAGGTGAAAGCCAAGCTGGATATAGTTTATAGGTATCCAGATACCACTTTTGAGCATCCATCGTTTGTCAGCATCGATTCGTGCCGGGTAAATTTTACAAGATAGGAGTCTGACTTGTGAGTTTCAGCGAACCATCAGAACTTCGCGGATGTTATCCCGCCCGAGAAAGAACTTGCGGGAGGCAAAGTCCTTAAAGAGATTTTCTATATGGCGGTTATTGAAAATCCGCTGCAGCTTAAAGCCCTGAACCGGCTCAAGTTCAAGCGTATCTTTCTGGACGATATGGTGGCGGGAATAGAGAGATTCCACGCCAGCGTCCTTGGTGTGAAAAAAGGCCAGCAAGTGTCCCTTGGGCTTCAGCATGGCCTGTAAACGCTCAACCAGGGGCTTTACCAGGCTTTCTGGCAGGTAGTCAGCCACATCCCAGAACAGGATCGCGTCAAACTGATCAGCGCCATAATCAAGGTTTTCCGCAAAGAATTTTGCCGGGTCAAACTGAAGAGTACCATCTTCCTGCTTTAGGCAGTAATGCTCATCCTGCGATTCTCGCAAAATGTCCTCATTAAAGACACGAACACCCATTTCAGTGAGTAGAGCAATGTTTGTCGGTGAGGTGGGGCCCAGATCAAGGACGCAGGTTTTCTGTTCGCCGCTGCTGCTCAGGCTGCGCATGAATTCGCCCAGTCCAATGCAGGTGCGTCTGGTCCGTGGCGCAGATTTGCCACCCTCTTGAGGCTTGGACTGAGAGCCGCCTGCTCCACGGAACCATCGCATTAAATTGTTACCGGAGGAGCTCACGCTCCTTTAATCTACCTTATTTGCCATCTAAAAAGGAACCCTGCGAATCCGAACTGGCGCTGTAGCTCGATGCGCTGGAACCAGACGAGGAGCCGCTGCCTGCGCTCATACCTGCGCTGGCCGCTACCGCCAGAGGCTTACGTGCTTCCACTGACTGGCTCTTCTCCTTGATATCGATGGCGCCCTTAAAGAATGCACCATCTTCAATCACGATCCGTTGCGTACTCACATCGCCAATCAGCGTGCAGGACTTGCGCAGTTCCACGCGCCCTGTGGCGGTGACGTTTCCTTCAATCCGGCCATGGACGACTAGATCACGCGCGGTAATGCCCGCCTTGATTTTTCCGTTCGGGCCGATGATCAGGCTATGGTCACGCAGATCGACCGTGCCTTCAATTGAGCCATCCAGATAAAGGTCCTCACTACCCGTGAGTTCGCCTTTGATCTGGACTGATTTACCGATATGCCCAACATCCGCGCGGTGCGGATCGCTGGCCTTCGGCGTTTCTTTATGTAGTGTGGGAATACTGGGTGCAGCGACAGCAGCTGGCGGGGGTACAGGCTGCGCAGGCTGGGTCGGATTCATGTTCATGGGCTTGTTGTCTTCAGGACGCGGTTTCCACATTTTGGCACCTTTTCTTTCGTTATCGCTCTCTTCAGAGAGACCTATTCTCTTGTCTTGGAACGCCTGTCGCAGATTTCAATCAGGAGTTTGACCGCTAGTTTACTGCTGTATTTCAAAATCAAATAGTTACCGTAGGTGTGCGCCGGAAAGGCAATCCGGTGCTCATTCACGGCATCTTGCTGCCGAACTTTACGTGTTTACAATAAAGTAAACAGTAACTATTTCACTACCTCCCGGCAGCTATCGCCCAAGCCTATAATTTTCAATAACTTAGATATCGCCAAGAAACCGCTGAAACTCTGGCCAGTTTGGCTGTCTGTTTGCTTTTAAGTTATGCGTCGACCGGACGGAATGTCGCGGCGCACGGGCGGAACCGAAACCAGGGGAACAGCGGTTCTGAACGCAAGTCGCGGCTATTGAGCCAATGGGACTGCCTTTCCGAGAGGGTCGATCAATAAAGGGGCGGCTGCAAAGCTGCCTCTTTTTTACTTTACTCTCTAAATCGCCAGCGGTCTCCGTAAAAGGTAAAATGCAACTAGCTGCTGCTTTTCCGGCTCTAAACAAATAAGAACCCGATTTTTGAACCACTATGAGTTACTTCATTCCCCTGCGGCGTGTTGCAATGCTCCTGCTGTTTGCATGTCTGGGCATAGCGCTGCCCGGACAGACGACACCGGACACTTTACCTCCGCTTCCGAAGGACGCAAACCAATTCGTGAAGGAAGCGATCAAGCACCAGATGGAAGCGGATGCGGCTGACCGTACGCACTGGCGCTATCACATCCATAAAGAAGACGACAAAGGCTCGCAAGACCGCGACGTAATCGATACCAAAGATGGACAACTCGCGCGCACCCTCTTAATTAATGGACAGCCATTAACGGCTGAGCAAAGAGCTGCCGATGAAGCCCGCATGAAAAGGCTGGTGGATGATCCCACCGAGCGGGCAAAGCGCGACAAACGCGCCAAAGATGATGAAGACAAGGGAGTGCAGATGTTTAAGGCAATCCCAGATGCTTTTATCTTCAAGTATGAGGGAGCTGAAAATGGCCAAGTCAGGCTCTCATTCTTTCCCAATCCTCATTACAACGCTCCAACGCGCGAATTGCAGGTTTTCCGTTCAATGAGCGGAATGATCTGGATCGACCGCGCTGCACTTCGCATGTCGCGGCTGGATGGCTCCCTGTTTGAAGACGTAACCTTTGGCTGGGGCCTGCTCGGTCGCCTGAATAAAGGCGGAACGTTTTCTGTCACGCAAAGCCGGGTCGGGGACGATCACTGGGAAATCGTTTCTCTCGATGTAAGAATGTCAGGTCATGCGGTGATTTTTAAGACCATCAACGTGAAACAACTTCAGCGAATAACCGGATTTCATCGCATCAATGACAGCATGACCATCTCCGAAGCTTACCAGCTCCTGGAAAAAGGCGACTCCACCGTCTCTGCCGAGAACCAGGGTGGCATGGCAAATTCCCCAGGCAAAAAATAGCTACTTTCCAGCGCCTGGGGAGAGTCCCAAATCAACCAGTGCTTTAGGATTCTTCTCATCGGAAGCAACCACGTTGTGGCAAGCGCTGCAATCCTGGGTAATCGTCTTTCCATTCGAGCTGGCATGTTGCTCATCATGGCAGCGGAAGCACCCGTTAAAGTCAGTATGTCCCAGATTATTGGGATAGGTGCCCCATGTAATTTTCATTTCGGGAAAAACATTGTGTTGATAGACACTGAGCAACGCCTTTGCGCTGCTGGCCACTTCATCCCGGCGTTGCGCATAAATCTCAGGATATGTCTTCCGGTAGTAGTCCTCAAAAGCCGCAGGAATCTTGGCCGCCGCATCCTGTCCAGTGGCATAGGTTTGTTTCACGATCTCCAAACCTTCTTTCTTGGCAAAAGGCAGGGTTGTTGAAATATCTCCAAAGGACATGGCGCGATCAATGGCGCGCTCTGGGAGCTGGAAGGTGTGCGCCGGCCGGTTGTGGCAATCAATGCATTGCATGGCGCGCAGTTTGGTGGGATCTGGCTTGGCGCCGGCCGCAGCAAAGACAGTCATTTTGCCGCCGGAAGTGTATTCAACGTAAGGAATATTCTGGCGCACGTCATCCGAGGCGTAGTACCTCAGGGTGACGCCTTCGCCTAAATGCGCGCCGTGAACGCCGGAACTGTGCGGTCCGCCGGTGCCAAGATGCATCATCAGGACAGTGTGAGTGAGCGTGTTTTGTTCGTCAGTGCCGTAGCTGGCCAGATCGCGCATGCGGTCGCCAAAAAAGCGGCGGCGAGCGTGGCAGGATTCGCAAGTCTCCGTGGCCGGACGAAGCCGTTCCAGCGGCTCCGGAATTGGCCGCGGGTAAGTGTTTAGGGCTATGTGGACCACCTGCCTCACACCGTTCACTTTGGCGCGCATGAATCCGCTCGCTCCCGGACCCACGTGGCAGCCAACACACTCCACTTTGGAATGCGCCGACACTTCATAGGCAGCAAATTCTGGCTTCATCACGTGGCAGGTAGCGCCGCAGAAATTGGGTGTTTCCATATAGCGAACGCTGCTATAAGAAAGCTGGCTGGCAATAATGATGTTAAGAAAGGTAGTTACCGCGATGAAACCGGCCAGCTTGCGAAGCTCCGGATTTCGGGGATCAATGGGCTCGAAATGTACCGGCAGTTCGCCTCTCTTGCGCATCCCGCGCCTGCGCAGATAAATGCCCAAAGGGATGAGCAGGAGTCCGGCGATAAAAATTCCCGGCAACAGAAGGTAAACAACGATACCCACGTAGGGATGCACGCTGCCGCTCCGCAACGTGATGGGCAGAAAGACCAGCCAGGTAACGCCAGCGGCGGTGACCACCACAACGCCTGCCAGACTGATCAGGTTGTTCGAGAAGAAAACAACGGGTGAAAGCCATTCACGAAATGTTCTCATTCCGCCTGGAACCCTTCTGCGCCAAAATACCTGCGCTGATACCACGTTTCATCGGATGATTGCGGAAACAGTATATCCAGCCCGAAAGGTTTGCAGTGTGATAAACGTCACAACACACTCAGAATCGAGAGCGAAAATCGATCACGTGACCTCCATCACATCTCCGCTCGCTACAACACCTTTAGGATGGTTTGCATGTCCGTCAAAGCTTTTAAGGATGATTGGCAATGACTACAAGTTTTGATCTGAACCGGTCCCCTTTGATCGTTGTCTGGGAAACCACGCAGGCCTGCGATCTTGCCTGCTGTCAGTGCCGCGCCTATGCGCAGTCAAAGCGTCATCCGCTGGAGTTGACAACCATGGAGGCGGAGAAGCTGATTCGCGACATCGCCGACCTGAAGCCTCCAATCCTTATTCTTACGGGCGGCGATCCTTTGAAGCGCTCCGACATCTTTTATCTGGTCCGCCGCGCGGTGGCCCATGGCCTCCATCCAACATTGACGCCAAGCGCTACGCCTCTGCTGACGCGCGAGGCCATTGCCGACTTGAAACGCGCCCACCTCTCCAGAATGGCCATGAGTCTTGACGGTGCAAGTCCGGAACTGCACGATGCCTTTCGCGGCGTGCCCGGCTCGTTTGCGCGAACACTGGAAGCTATCCACTGGGCCAATGAATTCGGTCTTCCCATCCAGGTAAACACCAGTATTTCCAAACGGAACATGCATGACCTGGAAAACATGGCAAACCTGCTGAAACAGTTCAAGCTGGTGCTCTGGAGCGCCTTCTTCCTGGTGCCGACAGGTCGCGCGCAGATGGCCGACCTTCTCTCCGCCGATGAAGTCGAACAAACATTTGCAACGCTATATCGTTTCTCTAAAGAATTGCCTTTTAAGGTGAAGACAACTGAAGCGCAGCATTATCGCCGTTACATCATTCAGCAACGGCTCAAAAGCAAAGGCCAAAATCCGTTCACAGCCGGAGAGAATGGATGGGAGAAGACCATTCCGGGGCTTCTCCCGATCAATGATGGAAAAGGATTTGTATTCGTCTCACACACAGGTGAAGTTTGTCCCAGCGGCTTTTTGCCGGTCTCTGCCGGCAACGTGCGCGTGGACAGCCTGACGGAAATCTATCGCAATTCGCCGGTACTAAAAGCATTGCGCGACACTTCCAATTTGCAGGGCAAGTGCGGCGTATGCGAGTTCAAGGAAATCTGCGGCGGGTCACGCGCCCGTGCTTATGCGGTAACGGGAAATATGTTTGCTGAAGATCCCTGCTGCAACTATGTTCCACAACAACTGCGAGTCTCTGACGCCGTATGATAACGGTTCTTGCGTGGAATACCTAGTTCTACCGAACTAGGTATTTTCTGCCCAGAGACACGGGATCACTCGTCTTAAGATTCCGCAGCTCTCATTTCTTTTCCTCCTGAATGCAAATGAGGCAAACCCGCGAGTGGACTGGTGATCTAAGTCCTTAGCGCTGCTTCCACTCTTCTCAAGGCCGGAGTCACGAAGGCCGAACAAACCAGGAGGAACGTACATGAGAAAGACATCTTTGATTACAGCAATTCTGTTGTTGTCGGCGGTTTGGGCAGTGGCGCAAACTTCGCCAAGCAGTTCGCCGCAATCGACAACACCGGACACAAGCTCGCAAACGTCTCCATCGTCCACCTCACCCAGCCAACAACCGGCGACTCCCGATGCCAGCTCAACCACCACCCAGACCACCACGACTCAGACCACGCAGACCTCAAGCGATAGTGGCAATTCCATTGAAGGCTGTCTGAATGGCTCGGCTGGCAACTGGACGTTGACGGACCAATCCGGTAAAACATGGCAACTTGCAGGCGACACTTCAAAACTGAGCGACAACGTTGGCCATCAGGTTCGCATTACGGGAACTGACAATAGTGGTTCAGCGTCCAGCAGCGGAAGCATGGGCAGCTCACCCAGTTCCAGCAGCGGTTCCAGTGCGACTGGAGCAGGCTCCTCTTCCGGATCTCAATCAACGTTTACCGTAAAGAAAGTAAAAATGATTTCCAGCAGCTGCCCGACGTCCAGCAAGTAACCTGGAAATCGCACAGAAGTGCGAACCGCCCCTGCGCACGGCGCAGGGGTTTTATTTTTGTTGACGAGACTAATCAGGGATTCACGTGCAGACGGCCATCGCGCAACACAGTGCATTTTCTGTTGCGCCAGACGATCTTGTCACCCACAAAACCGCTGATCCATATAAAGAAACCGATGACATCCTGGACCGGCAGCAACCACCATTGGTTTTGCGTGACCGGATCATGAACAATGTTGCGGGCAGTGGCCAGAGCGGCCGCTCCGCGCAAAATCATAGTCAGGAACAACACTGGCCACGCCGCCGGGTAGGCAGCGCAGAGCAAAAGCGCAAGCGGCAGCGGATAAGTGAATATCTGTCCCCAATAACCGAGCGGCCGCGAACGGCGGGTGCTGCGCGCCCAACGCATACGGTGTCCCAGGTTGTGCATCATGTCCTGGCTGCCAATGCGGTGCTCAATAACGTATGACGAGAACAGAACACCGTGACCCAGTTGGGCAGCGCGCTGGCCAATAACAAAGTCTTCCGCGAGAAACTCCTGCAGATAGCCGAAGCCGCCCATGTCCTCAAGTACGTTGCGGCGGACCGCTACGGTGCAGCCCAGCGCGAAACGCATGCCCTCAATCATGCGCGCGACCATCACTCCACCCAGAAGTTCCGTATTCATTCCAATCGCTTCCAGTCGCGACCACAAACTCTTGCCCGGGACCGCTAGATAGGGGCAGCTGATCAGTCCGACGTGGTCGTCCTGAAGCTCCTGGGCCAGATGAGAGAGCAGGCTAGGTGTCACGCGGACATCACTGTCACTCATTACCAGCACGTCATAATGCGCTTCACGGACCAGGCGATTCAAACTGAAAGCCTTGGCATTGGGAATGGGCGACTCTCCCGTAATGACAAGATGCGCGCTGATTCGTCCGTTAAATTCGGTAATAATTTTTTCCGCTACAGCCACGGCCGGGTCGTCCGGGCGATGGACACCAAATAGAACTTCGTATTCGGGATAATCTTGCGTCATGAAGCTACGCAGGTTTTCTTCCAGACCGTCGTCATGTCCGCAGAGGGGCTTAAGAATACTGACTGGCGGCTGGTTTCCGGAATTGGGCAGAGTTGTGGACAAAAACCGCCGCGTGGCAACAACAATCAGGACGCAGTAAACGAGCGAACCGGTGAGCAGTACCGCCAGAGCCGTTGCGAGGATTACCATAACGCGGGTTTGTTCTCCATCTTGGAGCCATCCGCAGTTTCGCCGGAAAGGCTATTGGTAAAAAGATATTTGCCGCCACTTTCAGCAATCCGGTGAAACCGCGCCGGACCGGCCAGAGCGCTCAGACGAGCGAGTCCGCTGCTATCGGTCACCAGATAATAGCGAATTGTACCTGACCAGAGCCATTTAAAGGCAGCATCATTAATAAAAACAGAAGGCGAATTTGGCGCATAAGAGCCATATTCCAGGTTATTCACCCGCCCATTCAGCAGCAAAGCGCTTTTATTCGAATAAAACATGACCGAAGAAAAAGGATAATATGCGCCATCCACAATCAGTTGTCCTGAGGGGGCATGGAGCAGCGCCTCTGCTATCGGGCGGGAAGAGAGATAAGGATCGAAGACCACGAGCGCCATCCGGCTTGCATGCAGGAACAAAACCATCATCGCGGCTAGCGCTATGAATGCGCGGCGTCCACGCAGCCAGCCGCCTGCCGCGCCCACCAGAAACGCGACGCCGGCGAGGATCAGTGGAGCCCTTAGATAAGCGAAGGATTGTAAGGTCAGATCACCCATGTGTCCCAGCGAAAGCGTGTAAGACTCGGGGTGTTGCTGCAGCGCGCTGGAAATATCGCCGGTGGCGGGAACATGGCGAACCGCGAATAAGATTGCTCCGATCACGGCCGCGGTCGCCGTGGAAATGACGGCGATAGTTCTGCTGCCAAGAGTTATGAACTTACCTTCCTTATCCATTGCACAACCGAGCAGGAGCGCCAGCGCCGGATATATCGGCATGGAATAGTATTCCTGCGTGGTGGAGAAGGTGAAAAACAGCATCAGAAATCCAGCCCAGCAGAGCGCCAGCAGGCGCGTACGGCCGGCGCGATCTACCGGCCTGTAATTCAGTCTGATCGCCGCGGGCAGATAGGCGCTCCAGGGAAAGAGCCAGAGCAGGTTCAGCAGCCAGAATGCCAGCCGGGGCACGGTGTTGTAGTCGCGCGGATAACGCAGGTTCAGGAACCTCAACAAATGCTCGTTGAAAAAATAGAACCAGAAGAAGCCGTGATATTCGCCCGGGCCGCTGTGCATGCTGAAATTGAAGTAAGGCGGCATGCGCAATGTGGCCAGCACATGCCAGGGTGCGGCGATGAGCAGGAAGATCAGGACCGTGCTGACAGGGCGCAGTTTTCGCCAGGTCTGGCGGCGAAAAAGCTGGCGCGTGATCGCCAGATAAACCAGCACTCCCCCGACCGGAACAACCAGCGCAAGCAACCCTTTCAACAACACGCCCAAACCCAATGCCACGCCGATCAGAGCAGTCCATCGGAACGAAGGGGACTCTTCTCCGTCTTCATTCATGGCGCGCTGAAAGGCCATGAAGCAAACGGTGATCGTGAGCGTGAGCATTACATCGGGAATCAGAATACGGGTAAAGAGAAAGAGACCGATCGACGTCGCCAGAGCAAGTCCGGCATAGAATCCGGCGCGCCGACTGAAAGCCCACGCTCCATACCGTGCCGTGACAAAGCACAACAGCACAGCAGCCAGAGCAGTGGGGATTCGGGCCACCCAATCATGCACACCCATCAGCAGGTAACAAATCGCAATGAGCCAGTAAGGGAGTGGCGCTTTTTCCATGTAAGCAACGCCGTCCAAATGGGCGATGGTCCAGTCGCCTGACTGGACCATGTTGCGCGCAATTTGCCCGTGAACGGCGTCAACATCGTCCATCAAAGCGGGAGGGGAGATGATGCAACCAAAAAAGACAATCACGGCCACGATCAGCAGCACGATTTCATAATGCCTGCGGGAAGGCAGCCGCTGGGGCGCGAG
>JBAVUZ010000376.1:0-2469 GCA_049697035.1 Candidatus Angelobacter sp.
GCGCCAGTTCAATGGATTCTTGTTTGTAGCGGTCAATCACGCTAATGAAAACTGTGCCTTGCGTGGGCAATGCCTGTCCGGCGGAAAGCTGCGCCTTGGCAAAGGCTTCGCCAAACGTGTCGGCTGAGCCCATCACTTCGCCGGTGGATTTCATCTCCGGGCCAAGGACTGTATCCACGCCGGGAAACTTGTTCCAGGGAAAGACCGGCGATTTCACAAAGTAGCCTGCGCCGGTAGCGAGATCGATTTCTTTTTCAACATTGGTAGGGAGAAACTCGCGCAGCTTGCGTCCGGTCATGAGGCGGGCGGCAATCTTGGCCAGCGGCACGCCCGTGGCTTTGGAAACATACGGCACCGTGCGGGAAGCGCGCGGGTTCACTTCAATGACAAAAACTTTTTCATTCTGAACGGCGAACTGGACGTTCATCAGCCCGATAACTTTTAGCGCCCGTGCCAATTTGAACGTATGTTCGCGGATCGTATCGAGCACCGGTTTGCGCAGACCCACGGCGGGCAGCACGCAGGAAGAATCTCCGGAGTGTATGCCGGCTTCTTCAATATGCTGCATAATTCCGCCGATCACGACGTCTTCGCCGTCAGAAAGCGCGTCCACATCAACTTCAACCGCGTCTTCCAGAAAATGGTCCACCAGCACCGGGCGCTGCTGGGAATACTCCACCGCTTCTTTCATGTAGCGGACAACGCTGTCATCGTCATAGGCGATCACCATGGCGCGCCCACCGAGCACATATGAGGGCCGCACCAGCACCGGGTATCCGGCTTTGCGCGCGCCTGCGACGGCTTCCTCCACGCTGGTGGCGATGGCTCCGGGAGGCTGAGGAATGTCGAGTTCTTCCAGAAGCTTGCCAAAGCGCTTGCGGTCTTCGGCCAGATCAATCGATTCCGGCGAAGTTCCGATAATCGTTACGCCCGCACCTCTAAGTGGCAGCGCCAGGTTCAGCGGGGTCTGGCCACCGAACTGCACGATTACGCCAACCGGAGCGCCACCCGAAGTTTCATGCTGGTAAACCGCGAGCACGTCTTCAAAGGTGAGCGGCTCGAAGTAAAGGCGGTCGCTGGTGTCGTAATCGGTGGAGACCGTTTCAGGATTGCAGTTGACCATGATGGTTTCATAACCATCGTCATGCAGGGCGAAGGCCGCATGGCAGCAGCAATAATCAAACTCAATGCCCTGCCCAATACGGTTGGGCCCGCTGCCTAGGATCAGGATCTTCTTCTTGTCGGTTGGCGGCGCTTCGTCTTCTTCTTCGTAGGTCGAATAAAGATAAGGTGTGTAGCTTTCAAATTCCGCGGCGCAGGTATCGACGAGTTTATACACCGGCAGAATACCCAGCGTTTCACGCATACGGCGTACCGTTTGCACACCGGTCTTGATGGAGAGCGCAAGCCGCTCGTCTGATATGCCCAGACGCTTGGCCTGGCGCAAAGTTTCTTTTGTCAGCTGCTTTGACTGGCTAAGCTCTTCGGCTTCTGTGGGCGTGATTTCAATGCCCAGGCGGTCAGCCTTATTCATTATTTCTTTGGTCAACGAGTCGGCCGATAGTTTGACCAGCTCCGTCTCCATCGCCGCGATTTCTTTGAGCTGATAGAGGAACCATGGGTCGATACTGGTCATCTTGTGCAGCTCTTTCACCGTCATGCCCTGGTGCAGCGCGTAGCGGATATACGTAAGGCGCTCGGGATGCGGCGTAACCAGCCGCTGCGTAAGAATGCGCGGCTCGATTTTTTCCGCTCCAACTTTTTTGCCCGTCTCCAGTGACCGTATGCCCTTCATCAGCGCTTCTTTGAATGTGCGCCCAATGGCCATGGCTTCGCCCACGGATTTCATTTGCGGGCCCAGTCCTTCGTCAGCGCCGGGGAATTTTTCAAATTGCCACTTGGGGATCTTTGCGACAACGTAGTCGATGGTCGGCTCAAAGCAGGCGGGCGTCATCTTGGTAATGTCGTTGGGAATTTCATCCAGCGTGTAACCTACGGCCAGCTTGGCCGCGATCTTGGCGATGGGAAAGCCCGTGGCTTTCGATGCCAGCGCCGACGAACGCGAGACACGCGGGTTCATTTCAATTACAACCATGCGGCCGTTCGTCGGGTTCACGCCGTATTGAATGTTAGACCCGCCGGTCTCTACGCCAATCTCGCGGATCACTTTGATGGAAGCGTCGCGCATGGCCTGGTATTCGCGATCGCTGAGTGTTTGCGCCGGGGCCACCGTAATGGAGTCGCCGGTGTGAACGCCCATGGGATCGAAATTTTCAATGGAGCAGACAATGATCACGTTGTCGGCCAGGTCGCGCATGACCTCAAGCTCGTATTCCTTCCAGCCGAGCACGGATTCTTCGATCAGGACCTCATGCACGGGAGAAAGGTCGAGGCCGCGGGCCAGGATTTCCAGCAGTTCTTCACGGTTATAGGCGATGCCGCCGCCGCTGCCGCCCAGCGTGAATGACG
>JBAVUZ010000377.1:0-14185 GCA_049697035.1 Candidatus Angelobacter sp.
GTGCGCGCTTTGCTCAAGAATGATTTTAGGAATTCATCTTCAATGATGGCCCGACGGTCTGGCAGCTGGAGTTTGACCCGGCTTGCCTCCAGTACGGTGAAGCGCATATGCAGTGCAACGGGCGCGATGGTGCCAGGCGGAAGGAACCCCTGGATAGGTGTGACGGGATGATCGATGCGTGCTCCGTAGAAATTCCAGTTCGGATCGCGAAATGTGTTGTACCGGTATGTAAAGTTGGTCGCAAATCCCACTTCAATGCCGTCGATGGTCTCACGATACAGAGAGCCATCGAGGAAATCGTGCTGCGGCAGCTCTCTATCAGCAATAAAGACAGCGACCGGACAGAATTCTGCGACATTCTCGAGGGCTGTTAGTAATGCGCCCTTCGTCGATTCACGTGTGAACCGAATCCGTGTTCCCTGGACATACTCGGAAGTTTGCTGGACCTGGGCGGCATCCTTTCCGAGAAAAACAGCTGGGGAAATTGTGACCGACTGGGTGCCGCTCTGGACATTGACTTCCGAGCGGCACAACGAGAAGAATCCCATACCTGCGGGATCTTCTTTTGTTTGAGTCTCCTCGTTCCAGCCCGATGCCCCGAGACTTAGAAGGTTTTGGAAATCCTCGATGCCGGCACCATCATCGTGGATTGTTACCTTACAAACTCCAGATTCGGATGCGCTTTCCTCGAAAGAAATGTTCGCCCTTGTGGCGCCTGCGCGGCGGGCATTTTGCAGGAGTTCTATCCAGACTCCGGCATCGTCGTTCCTGAACAGGCGATCGGCTTTTTCGAGAATTCCTTCATGTACTTTGGCAGAGATCAATTGAAGGCTTATGGTCACGTGTTTTCCTCCGCGTCGGGAACTGTGGGCCTCAGCCGTTCCCAGCGAATGACAAACTTCCGGTGTGGCTGCCCACCGTCATAAAGTTCGAAGATCAGACCGTTGGAAACATAGAGCGCGACTGGCAACGGGATGACCGGAATACTGGAAGGCACACGGTCGCTTTGGCAGTGGTGTTGGCACATAGGACCACTCCTTTTTTCTTCATGGAATTGCATTCTTTTGGGTGCAGAGGCTCAGTAGCCTGCAGAAAGATTTGATTGCGACAAACCAATTCGCTCGAACTCCTCGTCCGTCACAATTCGTACGGCCGTGAATGAGCAGAACCCATTCATGGGGAGTGGCTGCTCATCTTCAATGCGGTAGCCGGCCTGCAAGTGTTCTTGTTTCCGTTTCTCAAATTGATTGGCCCGTGTTGTAATGCGGATTTTCTGGTTCATCGCTTTTCCCTGAAACTTTGCGGAAGGAGCAATTACCCTGCGTGCGTGGCACTGTTGTCGCGCTTGCCGCACGATCAGTACTCGCTCGGCAAAAGAATCACGTTATCCGTGAAATAGAACTTGATCTCGGGCAGGGGAAAATCCGTGAATGGGATCGGCTTGGTATAAACGACAATGCCATTCCCGTCATCACAAGTTAAAATCCCTCGGCGATCATCGACAGTCAGCGTCCAAACCTGAAAGGGTTCAGCCTTAACAGCAACGCTGAATTTCTGCGCTAATGCGATCTCATCCAGCAACCAGTACGCGCCGCCGTGATCGGCAACGTGTTTGGCGCCATCCGTGTAGGTGATTGAACGAACCATGCTATGCCGGTACCACTGCTCGGAGCCGGTGAACTGGTCGAGATCTTCCGCGTTCAGATTGTTGATTGGCATTGGACTGTCCTTTCGGATTCTTGACAGGAGACTTTGGAGAGCACCCGGGTCGGGATGTGCGGACCGTCCCGGCGGGCTCTCCGCCGCACATCCCTATTCCCTTAGGCCAGCTCCTAGGTAAGTGGCCGAAAGGGAGACCGGCAAGAGTGCTACCGTCCACGGTGGGCGCTTCGTGCATCTCCCGGTCATGCGTGTTTGCGGGTTAGTATCTCTGGGTGTCCTCAGACTGTTACGCGGAAGTCCAGTGAGCGAATGGATTGCGACTGGAGTGGCGAAATGCCGTAATCAAGGCGCGAATTGAAGAACGGCGGCGATAGAGGCCTTCGACCAGGCGATTGAGGCCAGCAGTATCGAACTCGTACCACTCTGCCGGGATTTCTGCAGCAATGCCCCAAATCTGATCAATGTCCATTTCTTCAGCGCATGTGAGAGCCGGTTCAAATGCGTCCCAGCCAGTCACATGCTTGTAGACATAGTTCCGGGCGTAGACACCGCGCGAAGGAGAATCGGGAAAATTCCACTCGCCGGCATTGAAACAATACCCTTGGTCAATGAACGTCGCCTTGTATGTCGCTCGGCGCTTCGCCTGGCGGCTGAATACTGCCTGACGCCCATCTGCATTGCACGTCCATTTATCAAGTACGATCGCTCGCGCGAAATCTTCAATATTCGTGACGTGCTGCAATAGGCCTTCAGGCAAGTAGTCGAAAACCTGGCCTTCAATCGGATCTGCGGCGTATGCAGATCCCAGGTGCAAACCTGCTTTGAACGCAGTTCGTAGGCCTGCTATGTCCATGCGAAGATCGTCCGTATGCTCTATGAGCCAACCGCAAACCTCTATGGATGCGACGCTGGGGACTGGAAGACCAAGAAGCGCTCCCAGCCGAGTTGCCAACATTTCATTAGCGAGCACCCGGACATGCTGGGGGTTGTTCTGGAACTTTGTGACGTAGTACAGACCGTCTGAGGCCCGAAGGAGTTGGGATTGCGATCCCCCACGCAACCTGCGGACATGTTGGATCGCAGAGATGCAGGCATTCACAAGCACCTCCTGAATTGTTGGGAAAAGGAAAAGAGTGTCGGCGGGCTAGATTGAACTACTAGGAAGAATGAGGATTCGGAACGCCGATAGCGTCGTAGCTGGGATCAGCTTCGAGGTGGAAGCGCTTCAAGCGCCAGCACAATCTGCTTCAATGTTTCGAGGCTGTCCACTTTTTCGAGAGAAACAACTCGAAGCGAATTGAGAATTCTCGGTAGAGGCTCGGTCCCGACTCTCTCCAAGGCTGATTTCAGGCGCTGCAAGCCGCGTTCGGCCGCCTGCATGTGCTCCAATACCCGCTGTTGGAGAGCCGTATCCTGAATCTGGTTAGGATTCCAGACTCGCGCCACTGACTTTAGCAAGCCGCGATATAGGGCCTTTCCGAGCGGTTCGGCCAGAGCCTCAATCTGTCGGACCAGGGAGCTTTCGTTCGTGGTTGCTGCTCCGCTCCGACGATTATCGTGGGCAGGAGCGCTGCTAACCTTGTCCTGGTTGTCCGACCTTGGATTCGAATCGTTGTGCGGCCGTAGCCCTTTTCGCCAGCCATCCGGCGTCGCCCACTCCGGCAATGTGGGAATCTTCTTTGGTCGCTTTCGGTCGTCGATATCAACCCAGACGCCAGTGAAGTAATAAAGATAGCGTCCTAGGCCGAAGCAGGAACAAGCTCGCTTGAAAGCCTGCGCTTCTGCGCTCGTACCGGCGTTATCATCATCGGCCCACTCCTCGCCTGTCGCCGAGTGTGAACCGAGACCGAGGACCGTTAGCTCGCAGGTGACGAAAATCTTCGCGACTGTCTTCTGGTCTTTGCCGCGTTGGAAATTTGCGCTGGTGTGAACCGCGTATTTCCGCGTCCAGCCTGCTGGAGTCACTAAAGCATTCAGTCGGTCGGTGTAAGCCCTCTGATCCGCGTATGGCATCACCTGGCCGCGTCTTTTGTCTTTCGCCGTGTTAGTGACGCGCCATTCAATCACAGGCGGATCGAAAGGGACTTCCAGATCGCCAATGATTTGCCTGATGCGATCGTCAGAAAGACGTGAATCGGAACCCAGGTGCTGGCTGGCAAGCGCATTATCTGCACTGACGTGCGGTGGAGATGCGCTTCCGGCGTGTCCATTCGGAGCAGTCATAGTTTTTCCTTTGGGTAGAGAGAAATCTGAGGATCGTGCTTAGTAGACGATTTCGACTTTGCCGGAAGGATGCACGAGAAACAGGTTGAAGTCGATCTCGGCTCCGCCACCAGCGCGAAGGCTTTCCTGAAACGCACCATCGTAGGTGGCGTAATAGCGTCTCGTAAGTGAAGAGAAATATGGTTTGGCTTTGTGGTAGGTAAGCTGCGCCATGGCTCGGTCCCCCTTCTGGTGCTTCAAATCGAGTTCAGCGTCCGCTCAGAAAGGAATATCTTCGTCCGTGATCTCGGCCGAACCGGCGTAAGCAGGCTGGCGCTGATCGTCGTTGCGATTGGACCGATGCTCACTATCGCCGCCGTTCTCATGTGATCCGAGCAGAACCAGGTCGCGAGCGACAATTTCGGTCCGGTACTTTTTCGTGCCGCTCTCACGGTCGTCCCAACTCGACGTCTGAAGCTTGCCTTCGATGTAGAGTTTGGCGCCCTTCTTCACATACTCGCCAACGATCTCCGCCAAACGCTGCCAGGCCACAATGTTGTGCCACTCGGTTCGCTCCTGCCATTCGTCGCTCCGATCTTTGTACTTCTCGTTGGTAGCGAGGCTGAATTTGGCAACCGGCGTACCGCTTGGCGTATATTTCACTTCCGGGTCCTTGCCGACATTTCCGACGAGGATAACTTTGTTCACGCTTTTAGGCATGTCACGACTCCAATCATCAAGGATTTGCCCCAAGCCGCGAATGCAGCTGAAGGAAAAGTTTCAGAATTGAGCGAGGTTCAGCCGCAATAGATGCGCGGGAATGATTTCAGCAGCTCGATGCATTTACGTAGGCGCCAAGGCCCGATTGCCGGGCTATTGCTTGTATCCGGTGGAGGGCGAAGGAGGGCCGGATCGCGCCTTTAGGTGGCGTATGCCGCTCTGTGATTCCAGTTCCGCTTCAATCCATCCGCGGCTCCTTTGGTCGCCGAAATAGCACAGCCCCACGAGATCCTCGCCGCATTGCGAGACAAGGCGCAGTAGCTGCTGGTTGGTAATCGAGTGAAATGGGTAAGGACGGCCGGCACAGAACTTGAAGCGCGCCGATGAGTCGGTTGGATCCGGCGGGAACTCGATTTCAATGTGTTCCCATCGGCGCCCGAGTTCGAGCAGCAAGCAAGGCATCACAATATTTGAACAGTACGCGATGTCTTCGATACTGACTGCGTGCCGCTCCGCCATGTTGCCCTGAAGTGCTGGCACAATCTCGGACATTAGCCGTGCCCTCGCACGCTCACCCCAGGAGTCGGGCTGTGTCGTGAGGCGCAAAATATCTTCACTCAATAAAGCTAGAAATTGAGCAAATCCAACGCGACGCAGGTCTGTAAGCACCTGTTTGGAGTCCGCCAGAAGTTCGTTGCAGTGTTTGAGGATCTCCGCCGCTTTTCTGGCGGATATGCGCGGGATTCGCTGTTTTGCGAGGACGGAAACTTGTTCTTTGCTGCCACGCATTGTGAGCTCCTAATGTTGAACTGAGACTGCCAAAGCGGGCTGATCCGTACGCGGCACATTATAAGCGCACGCTATTCCATTCGCTTGAGTATGCCGCCGAAATGCCCTTTTTCTCTCCGATGGCGGCGCGAATGCCGGTGGGGCATGTTGCCAATGGGGACGTAACAACAGAGTGGGCAATCCTGCTCAGAAAAGAAATCGTCATTCATTTCGGACCTGCATCAACTCTGGAAATTAAGACGAAGATGGTGCGCGGGAGGTTGGACAAATTCAAGAACTGGCGCGCAGTGAGGGCCGGCCAGCGCTTGGCATGCGCCGGCGCGCAAAACCGTGATCCCGATACCAGACCATCTGCATGGTAGACGTGCTTTCCTTTGCCGAAGTACTTGCCAAGGTCAGGGGACCTCCGTTTCGGGCATTCGCACTGCGCAATCTGTCGCGGAGCTACTGCTCAACGCGCAAGTTGTTTTACCGGACACGAGTCTCGAGTCAGGATGTCGCGGCATCGACGTTCCAGCAATTGGGCGAGAATCTCAGCGTCATTTGCGGCATCCACAGGATCGCGAGGCAGAGCGGAACAAAGACAAGCTTTGAGCCAGGAAGAAGCTGCCGGGTCGCCAAGCACGGCAGCGATCTCGGGTAGTTCACCCGAATTCGGAGGCTCGATAGGAAGGCTCACGCTGCGCCATCTCCAGTATTCAAACCAGCGTCAGTTGTTGGCATCGTTTCAAGCTTCATGGTCAGGGCTTGCGGCTGCAGCAAATGACAGTGACGGCAACCTACGCAGCATACGGCGGCCGTGATCAGAGCGATTGCATTCTGGAAGTTCGTAGGCAACGTCGCGATCTCCCCGGCACGGCTATAGAACACCGGCGCTACAGAACCTCCATAACAGGCGTCCTTCCCCCAGAGCTCCATCTCGAGGCCGCCTCGCCTTCCATAAAACAAAACCTCGCTCACTAGTCGCGGCCGTTGACCGTTCCCGTGGCTTGCGAGATTGTGCCTCGTAATGAGCAGGTCATACGTCCGTTGCACGCGCAGCATTTCGATACGCACCAGGACCGGCGCGACCACGACGGCATGCACGCCATTGACGCCGACGCTGTCAACCCGCTGCAGCCAGCCGAGCGCGGTTCCGCGCTCATCCACAAAGCTCGAATAAGCTCCGAGATCGGCCACGGCGCCGCCGGATTCGACACCGCGAAGGACGTAGCGCTTTGCCAGGTGCTGGTGCTCAATCGAGATCGAGGGCTGGCAGTAGATTCCCGCCCTTCGCAACTGCTTCAGTGTGAGCGCCGGCAGGCGCAACCCCTGCCTGGCCAGGACCTCTCGTTGGTCGAGGGAGTGTTTTAGATTTGTGGCATGTGCGCTCATATTAGACCGTCCTCTTGATCCGGATGGGCTGTCCCAATGCAGCCCGAATCATTTCTTTAGAACATCCTGCCCAACAGCGATAGAGGCGCGGATCGGATACCGAGATTGCGAGATTGTCGCCGCTCCGATCACGGCCTTGGCCGGCGCACGACGGACACCGCGTCCAATAATTCCCAGAGCGCCTGCGTGCCGGCCGAAGGTAATCGAGAATGCGAAACTCGCGCCGGTTGGGATCGAAGGGAGGCAATTCAACCTTCGGTTTAGGCCGGTACTCCTCAGGCATTTCCATGCCCTGAATAAACCTGCGCATCTCATCCTCGGAGATTTTCTTTAGCCGTTCCAGGTAGCGGAGCTGCGCATCCCCGTCGTAATCAGCGCCGTAAAACCAATACCGTTTTCCCGCGCCGCGATGAATTCCTAGCGGACCACGAATGGCATTCCCGAATTCACCCGGCCCTAACTGGTCCTGGCGTGGAAACACTTCAATCCCCTCGGCAAGACCAGCAGCGCCCTTTAGCGGAACTCGCAGCCGGCGGGCGAGATTATAGATGTAGATCCGGCACTCCTGTGCCAGCAGCGGCTGAGCCATGAAGATCCAAAGATGACCGCCGCGGCGAGACCTTTCGAGGGCCGAGTCAACCTCGTCCTGGCGAAGTTCCCATTGCAGCTTGAGCAGGTCTTCCAGTGCGTTCTCGTAGTCGGCATCAATGGCCACCCACTTGGAGCGCTGTGTCTTTGGGTTCAGAGAATAAAGACCGATTGTCACCCCGCCATTGAGGTGGTCGCGGATGGTTCCGAGGGACAGGCGCCGGTCGCGTTTTGGACGATAGTAATAATGCTTGCCGTTGTCTCCTGGTCTCGTCGACTGCATAGTGTAGGCAAGCCGATTGACAAATAGGGTGTAGTATCGGCGCGCTAATTCGAGAGTAGTGCCAGCGGCCACACTTTTCGGATCCGTTGGTCGAGATGTCATATCTTGAACCCTGAATTCAATCCGATTGCTCGCCGAATCACGCATTTCCAGCCGGATTAATTGCTGTAAGGGTTCGGCGATTCTCCATGTATCCGAGCAGCTCATACTCGGCCACAAGCTGCTCGAATTCACCTGTGGTCAGCGTATCTTCACGGCCTTGCTCGAATACCGCGAGATAGAACTGGTGCCGCTCCCGGTCATACAAATAGATCGCTCCAGATTCCGGAATTCCGGCAACGGTTTGAAGGAGCAATACGCATTTCGGCATCTCGATCCAGCGCGCGGCGACGCCTTCGCCGATTGCCAGAAATACCTTCACTACGTGTGCAATATTGGCGTGCTCGGGCAGGCCAAGTTCTTCGGTTGTGAACAATGGTTCGAAGCGTAAACGTCCTCGGCTGTAATGCATGGGTGTGCTCCTTTTGGATAGAGGGTCTGGTGTCTTCGCGTTCCGTTTTTCTTGTGTGACGGCCAAGCGCGCACGGCAAAAGTCCTCGTAGAATTGCGGGTAGTCCTGGCGTTTGATCACGAACTTGGACCACAGTCGCCGCGCAAGACAGTAAGCTCCACATATTGGGAATCGAAACAATTTGAGGAGCGGACAGTCAAAGACAGCTCTTGCGACGCTGACATGAAACCGAACAAAACGTACGCCGAAGAACTGCTTCAGCCAGCCTAAGAACGGCGTGCCAGCATGTGGACCACTCGGTTGCTGATTGCGAACGAGGCTTGGCCCGACAGTGCCGCGGAGTAACACCTGCTCCAGCTTGGAACGAGCACCAATCTTCCGTGAATGAGGACCGGCCGAGTGCTTTGCTGCTTCATACACGTCCAGCATGCGCACACAATACCGATCTTCATCAGCATGCTTTCTGGCGTTCAGCCGTAGCGATCCAAACGACATGAAATATAGGGGGGAGTCAGAATGTAAAAGCCTGAATCGAGACTGGTTGCGAGCGGTCCAAAAAGGCGCTTCCGACTGCGAGAAAAGGCGACCCAGATGGCGAGAAGAGGTCAAAGACAGGTCAAAAAGAAGAGTCGGCGCAAGTGAGCGGTGCCTGTGAGTCATTGCAGTAGCTCCCTGAAAGGCATTCCGGCGAGGTTCCCCGGGGTGAGCACGCGCGTCTCAAGAAGGCTCTGTCCAAACTCCTTCGCGTTTGCAAAGGCGACATTGGTGGCTACGGATTGGAACTCATGCAGGAGGTGAACCAGCACTTCTATACCGGAGCTGAGGTAGAGAATGCACGTAATCTGACGCTCTCGGTCGAGCGCGTCTCGTATGCGTTCGTAGTGTCTGGCGCTCTTCAGAGTTCGTTCATATTCAAGCGCAAATCGTGCAGTGTTGCCGCCGACCCAGACCTCTACGATGGCGTCGTAATCCTTCTGGTAGGGAGCACGGGAAATCGTATTGAATGATGCAACTTCGATTTCCGACTGCCAGGTGGCCAGCAGATTCTGGTTCGCCAGCGCTACCTGGACTGAGTTCAGTTGGAGTGCGTGGAAGATCTGAGAAGGGTGAGGAAGATGTTGCGTATTGGATTGCAGGACGGTCGAAAATTCGCCATGATGTTCGAGCAGGTGGATGCCGTCACGTGTGATCCGATAGACGGCGGAATCAGCGCCAAAGAAGTCTTCGCACACGCCAAGATAGCCGGCCTTAACCAGGCGCCGGAGCCTCCAATTGAAGCTGTCCCGCGAACGTTCCCAGCCGCCAAATCGCATGAGATCAAAGAGCTGATCGTGACTGATAAACTTCGCATTACGGACCTGTCGCAACAGCGGGACATCTCGTCCGACTTGAACTGCCAGGCCATTTTTCGCGTACCGCATAAGAAGGTTCTCAAACTCATTCTTCGAGGAGGCTGAGCGCTGCATCATGCCGCCCATCCGCCACTCTGAGATGCCAAACGCCTAGCGAAGTCCTCACCCAATCGCCGGGTCTCATGAGCAACAGGGCCTCGCCTCTGTCCCGCAACTGGCTTACAGCTATGGGGAACACTGTTTCCGATTTCCAGCCAGGATTTCGACAATCGAATGCGCCACAGCGTTCACAGGACAGGGCGAGCAAGTAGGAATCCGGTCGCGCACCATCCGCAATCTTCCTGACGAACAACAGCCGGTTTCCACCAAACGCAAACGTCACGTCCGCGCATTCGAAAGTCGTCCCGATGGAACGGTTGGGAAACTGGGGGTTGAAATCGCCGACTCCGTTAAAGCGGAGCAAACCAGGCACGATCCAGTAACGACGGACCTTGCTTCCCGAGCGCAGGCCAGTCGAGTTGAAGTAGGCCGCGCGGCGGGTAAATCGGTAACGATCCTGGGGATCGCGACCGAAACGAGCCCACCAGTTACTGCCGAATCCCAGGATCTTGACCAACATTGTCGAGGTACTCCATTAATTTCTTGTTCAGCTTCTTCATCGCTTCTACTCGTTCCGGTATCGCGAGTCTTGATGCCCGGCCAAGTTGATCAATGATCTCTACAGGGACGTCCATCCTTTGGCGTTCGAAGTACTGACAGAGGTCCGCAAAACGCGCGCTCTCCTGCGCCAGTTCCTTCTCGCCGGCCGGCCGCGAATTCAGGCGCTCGTCGTACTGGTTGCGATCTTCGACCGGTCCGAGATCGCCACTAGGTTCAAACCTGTCGAGGGCTCCTTTCACGTTCTTCGATCTTTTGTTGCTTGCCATTTGTCGAGCTCCTTATTTCATGAGCCTCAATCAAGATCATTCGCCTTTCAGGCTGCGGTTCTTTTCTTGTTCCGCGCGTAACTTTCGTTCGCTCTCAGTGAGCTGCCGCCGGAGCAGGTTCATCTGTTCCCGCATGGCGGTTATTTGTTGTTCTTGTGAATTGAGTTTCATAACGAGGTCGCCATCCCCGTTAAAAAGTGCGATCTGGGCACTCGTCACGGTTTTCGAAGGAACACTCGCCGGCTCAGTCGGTGCGACCTTCGTGTTTCCATTTGTTGGCGGCGCTGTGGGTTTTTTCTGCTCAGTCGAGGCGCGAGGGCGCGAGGAGGATGCAACGGAAGCACTGGCCGCCGAGGAGTGCGCATGCAGTGCAGATTCTCTCAAGGCGGACAAGGATTGTATGAACCCTTGATTTCTCTTGTTCGCCTCTTCTACCTGGCCCTTGGCCCGTGCCAGAGCGTGTTCCAATTGGCCCAAGGCGTCTGCTGCCATCCACTCACCGCGCGTGTGTCGCTTCTGCTGATAGACGATGATGATAAAGAGGCAGCCAAGCAGCCCCAGGGAGACCATGTTGGACCAAAAATAGCCATTCTCGATGCTTTCAGTGAGAAGAAGCTTGCGGTTCTCATCAACACATTGGCCGTAGTCCTTGTCTGAGGGATTAATTTTCTTCAGCGTAAAATCCACGAAGCTTTGCCTCGATTTCGAGGGCCCGCCATTGGCTGCGGGATCGTACGTCGACCGGGTGCTTTGAGCCCAACATAACGTTGATAGGCTTGTGGCGAGAAACACGGCCAATACTGCAGAAGTTGTGCCTCTCACATCCATGCAATTCTGCCTGTTCTCATCGAAAGCTTGCCATGCTGTCGAATCAAATTCGTGTCTTTGAAGCGTAAATTGGCGCCTTCAACGTGCGACACGGAATGAAGCCTTGGGTAAATCGTTGGCTCGAATCCCGGAAAGCGGTAGTTGCGAGGAACGCGCACATGCAAGTGCGAGTGCAACGTCCCCTGCCGATTGTCGGTCATTAGGATTTCCATCTGACCTACAGGCAGGTTCTTGATGTGCTCATCCTGTGAACGAGTGTCCTTGATATCGGTCTCGCTTCCGAATCCGATGGGTTGATACTTTTCCTCCAGTAAACCCGTGCGCTGGACGGTTAGCGTCCGTCGTTTCTGCGGGACACGTGCAGACGCTTTGAGGAAATACTGGGCTGTTTCCTCGTCTCGCGTGCGGAGCAACATCGTCGTGTTCGGTGCGGACGAGACGTCGTCGCGGAAGCCGCGGCCGACCATCAGAAGCTGTGGCAGAGATTGCAGCGCGAATAGAAATGCCGTGTTGGTGCCGCGCGCAGTTTGAAGAATCTGCGCAAAATTTGAATAGGCAAAAGGCGCAAACTCATCCAGGATGACGCTGACCATCGGCCGGTTCTGGCGGCGGCGTTCCTGCTCGTCTTCATACCGCTTCCCGATGATTAGCTGCATGTTCTGCAGGAGCATCCGGCCGAGAGCCGTTACGGCTCTTGAGTTCTTGTTGGTGTTTAGCGATACAAACAGGATCAGCTCTTTTTCGATCACCTCATCAAGCGACAAAACCTCATCGTAGGCGCCGGTAACGGCCGAAAGATCGTCCTCCAGAAAGGTCATCAGCTCATTGAGAAGCCCTTGAATTTTCGGCACCCGGTCCCGGTCTTCGAAGGACTGCTGCAGGTTCCGTATGGACATCTCAAGATTGAGCTCGCGTTGGTGAGTCACGCCAGCCTGAGTAGAAAGCCGGTTACGGGCAATCGCCATTTGCTCTTTTAGAACCTTCTCGTCCAAAGCAAGTACGAGCACATCATGGATGTTGAAGCGCTTGCCGGTGTGCGCCAGCACGCGCACGAGGTCGCTCAGATACGTAGCCTGGTGCCCGTGAAAGAAGTCCTCCTTGAGATCGAATGATTCAAAGACAAAGTTCGCGTGTTCCTGGTACAAACCGTGCTCGCTGAAGAATGGGTTGTAGCGTACGGAAATGTCCGGCCTTGATGGATTCAACACCCGCAACTGGTGCATGCGGCCCGCAGTTTCGATGGCCGGAAGCAGATCAGAAAGGAACTCCTGGTCGCCCTTGCCATCGAAAATCAGCATCGGGATGCGGTGACGGTCATTCGGCGGACCAACCGTACGAAATAGATCCTGGGTAATGATGTTTTTGAGCAGCGTTGTCTTCCCCGAACCGGTGGCCCCGAATACGACCGATTGCATGACGCGAGTTGCGTCGGGCCAGAGCCACGGCTTTCGGTGCACGTCATACCCGAGCACGATTGCATTCTGGTTGTAGGCACTTTGGACGGCCTTCCGGTCACGTTCGGGCGATATATATAAAGGAGGGTGAGGCCATGTGGTTTCGCGGCGCCGCGGCAGGGTGATCACGTACGAGGCAACCGCGATGCACCCAGTTGACGCAAAGAGCAGGTAGAGTCCGCCCTCTACCAGTTGCGCTGGACGTATGTGAAAGCGCTCCACCAGGATGTAGGCGCCGGCCGCAAGCAGAACCAGCGCACCCAGAACTAAGACGAGTCCGAGGCTTTCTTCCTGATCGCGATGATAGGCACGCCGGCCAAGACGATATTCGTTGTCAGATGTCATATGCCTCGAAAACAGAAGTACAAGAACGCCCCTGCGCCGAACGTGGCGAGCACAGCCAGCAACAGCAGAATGGGGTTCAAGCGAAACCTGCCGTTCTCAGTCCGCGGCTTAAGAGGATCTTCGGTCCAATGCCGCAATGAGGCGAGAATGGTGTCTTCGCGCTCTTGCGCGACATAGCCCTGGAGCCTCTCGCGCATGGTTTCGACTTGCGGACTTTGTCTCATGCTCACATCACGACGGTGGCTTTGGCTCCGGAGTCAAATACCAGTTGCAGCACCGCCGGCCCCTTCAGATCTTGCCGGATGGCAACAACACCCTGCGCCGAAGAGCCCGGTTCCAACTGTTCCAGTTCGCTCTCAACGTGGCCGACAGCCAGGGGCAATGCTTTGGCCGTGCCCAGCTTCTTCAACCCGCGAGAATCCAGTTGCGTGTGCACGATACTGCCCAATGAGATGGACGAATGCTCAGGCTTCAATTCAAAGACGCCTAGCGGGGCCGCGCGGTAGCTCGCTTCGGTGTCATTTTCGATTGTGTAGTGGACGTAGATCGTGCTCCGCGTCCTGAATATCTGTTCGACACGAATGTTGATCTCATTCGGCCGTGTCCGCGCGTTCGAACGAATCTGGACTGTTCCCAGGAACGCGCGTGTCAACATCATGTCGGCGAGTGCGTCCGCGCTGGTGCTTACAACCGGCGGCGGAGCGGGAATGGCAGCATCAATAGCGAAGTTCATGGTCTTTACCTCTTCCGTGGTTTCTAGTTCGTAGGCGAATCGCCTGGATGCGGTCCAGACAAGAAGGTCGGTGGACACTCCGGGTTTCGTTGGCTTGACGAACACTTTGTTGTCCTGGCGCTCGATCTGGAAATCGGAACTGCCGGCTGCCGCCATCGTGACGGGCTCGTGAAATTCAAGCACCGTCAGATGGTTCAGGGCCGTAGCAATATGGAGCACATTCTGAGCTGGAGCTTGTGACTGCTGCGCAACCGCTGCGACGGCAAACAGTCCGTATATAAAGGTAGAGAGAATCCGTTTCATATTTCCTTTTTCGGCCCTGAGCGGAACCCGCGAGGGATTCCGCCCGGAGTGGTTGCTGTCTCACATAACCCAGGGCACGTCGCTCACATCTCCATCGGGCAGGACCGCGGGAAAT
>JBAVUZ010000378.1:0-8755 GCA_049697035.1 Candidatus Angelobacter sp.
GAAAAACATCTCGGTTGAAATCCCGCGCAATACCTTAACGGTAATCACGGGGCTTAGCGGTTCAGGCAAATCGTCGCTCGCGTTTGACACTATTTATGCCGAGGGCCAGCGCCGTTATGTGGAAACGCTCTCCGCATATGCGCGCCAGTTTCTCGACCAGATGGAGCGTCCGGACGTGGACTCTATTGATGGCCTGAGCCCGGCAATCTCCATTGAGCAGAAGACTACCTCACGCAGCCCGCGCTCCACAGTCGGAACAATCACTGAGATTTACGATTATTTACGCCTGCTTTACGCCTCGGTTGGTGTCCCGCATTGCCCCAAGTGCGACAAGCCAATCAGCCGCCAGACGTCTGACCAGATTGTGCAACGCGTAATGCAGCTGAAAGCTGAAGACCGCGTGATGATCATGGCGCCGCTGGTTCGCGGACGCAAAGGTGAATTTAAGGAAGAACTGGCCAAGCTGGCGCAACACGGCTTCGTCCGCGCCCGCATTGATGGCGAGCTTCGCCACCTGGATGAAGAACTGGACGAGATCCAGCTCGACAAGCGCAAAAACCATACCATTGAAGTGGTGATAGATCGCCTGCTGGTCAAGCCCGGGATTGAGAAGAGGCTGGAGCAATCCGTGGCCACAGCCATGAAACTGGGCAAAGGGCTGGTCCAGGTAGCGGTGGTGAATGGCGAAGAGCATCTTTATTCCGCGCGCATGGCCTGTCCTGACTGTGGCATCAATATTCCTTCACTGGAGCCACGCTCATTTTCTTTCAACAGCGTCTATGGCGCCTGCCCGGAATGCAACGGGCTGGGCAGCAAGTATGATTTTGATCCGGCCAAGATCATTGTGGACTGGTCCAAACCGCTCCTGGATGGCGCACTCGGTCCCGGATCGGGATCGTCTTATCTTCAGCGGATGGTAGACATTGTTGCCGCAGCCTACAAACTCGACCTGGCGACACCGTTTGAGAAGTTTCCGGCAAAAATCCAGAACCTGCTGCTGTACGGGCCGGATGAAAAAGAAGCTCCGCGCCTCGGCTTTCGCGGCGTGCTCGGTTTCCTGAAGCAGAACCTGGAAGAATCGACCTCTGAAAGCTATCGCGAGTGGATGCTGAGTTACATGTCCGCGACGAAGTGCCCTGTCTGCCAGGGCAAGCGGCTCCGGCCGGAAAGTATTGGCGTGAAGGTGAATGGCTTGTCGATTTCTGACTTTACGGCGCTTCCGGTTTCGCGTTCAGTGGACGTGGCAGCCAAGATCACTCTGACTGACCGCGAACGGCTGATTGCTGGCCGCGTGCTGCATGAGATCAGTGAGCGTCTCCAGTTTCTACATGCCGTGGGACTGGGTTATATATCGCTCGATCGCTCAGCGGCAACGCTTTCCGGCGGCGAAGGCCAACGCATTCGGCTGGCGACACAAATCGGATCAAAGCTGCGCGGAGTGCTTTACGTTCTTGATGAACCTTCCATTGGCCTTCATCATCGCGATAACAACCGGCTTCTTCAGGCGCTGGAACACTTGCGCGATCTGGGAAACACCGTGCTGGTAGTGGAGCACGACGAAGAAACGATTCGTCGCGCCGATTATGTAATTGACCTTGGGCCTGGCGCGGGGTTGCTGGGCGGAGGCGTGGTGGCTTCCGGCACGCCTGCGGAGATTATGGAGCAGGCCGGATCGCTTACGGGCCAGTACATTTCCGGACAAAAAAGTATTGCTGCGCGTTTTGAGCCGCGGGCCACAAATGGCAAAGCCGTTACGGTCCTGGGCGCAAAGGCCAATAATCTGCGTAGTGTTGATGTCACCTTTCCACTGGGCGTGATTACCGTTGTCACCGGCGTTTCAGGCTCCGGAAAATCCACGCTGGTGAATGACATTCTTTATAAAGCGCTGGCCAAGGCGCTGTATCGATCACGGGAGGAGCCCGGCTCGCACAAGGCAATCTCCGGCGCTGAGCACATTGATAAGGTTATCCGCATTGATCAATCGCCCATTGGCCGGACACCACGCTCAAACCCTGCGACGTATACTGGAGTGTTCACGCACATCCGCGATCTTTACGCCATGCTGCCGGAGTCGCGCGAACGAGGTTACAAGGCGGGAAGATTTTCTTTTAACGTCTCAGGCGGACGTTGTGAGCACTGCCAGGGTGAGGGTGAGCGCCGCATTGAGATGAACTTTATGCCGGATGTTTACGTCCTGTGCGAGGTCTGCGGCGGCCATCGCTATAACCATGAAACGCTGGCCGTACGATTTAAAGGCAAATCCATCGCAGATCTGCTTGAGACCTCAGTTTCAGACGCGCTGCCCATCCTGGAAGACATCCCGCAGATCCGGCAAAAGCTGCGGACGTTGGAAGACGTGGGACTCGGTTACATCAAACTGGGGCAATCCGCGGTGACGCTTTCCGGCGGCGAAGCCCAGCGCATGAAGCTGGCCAAAGAGCTTTCCAAACGCCAGACTGGTCGAACGCTCTACCTGCTGGACGAGCCAACCACCGGCTTGCATTTTGAAGATGTGAGCAAGCTCCTGGAAGTCATCCATCGCCTTACCGACCTCGGAAACTCCGTGGTCATTATCGAGCATAATCTCGATGTCATCCGCAATGCCGATTGGATCGTTGACTTGGGACCGGAAGGCGGAGAGGAAGGCGGGCGAGTGGTGGCACAGGGAACGCCGGACCAGGTTTCCAAAATCAAGAAATCTTATACTGGGCAGGCCTTGACAGAATACGGAAATAGATCGTCCAAATGATTGATTCTAATAGTGTTGTATGATTCTGTTCCAGATTCGTAAACTAAACATAAAAGTTATCTCATGATTACTTTAATAAAGTAGAGTGCTTTCAACCTTCTCCTTATACCTGGGCACAATCGAGGGGTAGCGGCTTTGGCTTCCAATGTTCAAACGCTACCCCTTTAGTCTTTCCTAAAAAAAACTCTTCATGGTGTAAATTGGAATCCAGGGCTTTATTCCCTCGATCCTGTGGATTCATTCGATCCCATTTCGCAAGTCGACCCGCTCCAGCCGCCGGCGATGGAGCTTTTGCTGCCTGCCAGACCGGAAAAAACAGAAGTTGATCTTCTCGATGTTCTGCTAGTGGGCGTGGCGATGGCCGTCGCATTTGTCATTTTTGGCACTGTGGCGGCAACCATCTTCCTTCTTGCCCATCGGTCTCCCGGCTTAAACCCCAAAGTGCTGGAAGATGCCATGACCAGGAACGCATTTTTCATTGTGCCCACGCAATTTGTGATTTATGTGGCAATTATTGGTTTCATGGCAGTACTGGTCTGGGTACGCCATAAAAATTCACTAGCTGAAGCTGTCCACTGGAACTTGCCTGCGCGCAGAAGCGTTTGGGCCTTTGCGCTGATAACAGGTACGGCACTGGCTTTGATTTCCGATATCGGCGAAGTTGTGCTCCATCGGTGGATACCGGACTCACTACCTATCACCGAGTTTTTCAAAGACCGTCCGTCGGCCTTGCTCCTGGGCGCGTTTGGCATTCTGGTAGCGCCGCTTATGGAAGAACTGCTTTTTCGTGGTTTCCTGTATCCAGCGCTGGCCCGATGGACGGGGGCAATGGCATCACTCATCATTACCGCTTCTGCTTTTACCCTGCTTCATGGCGCGCAACTGGGCTATTCCTGGGCGCCACTGCTGCTGATTTTTGTGGTCGGCTTCACGCTCACGGTCACCAGGATTCGGACCAACTCGGTGGCCACCTGCGTCATCGTCCATATGACTTATAATTTTGTCCTGTTACTGCAGACCTATATTGCCACGCACGGATTCCGCCAGATGCAGGGAATCTGAGCGGGAAGTAAGTTAATCTTAAAAACCTATGTCTTCTGCGCGCGATCAACTTCTTGAGTTGCTGGCTACCAAATCTTTCCGGCTGGGTGAATTCACCCTCTCTTCCGGCGGCAAGAGTGACTACTACATTGATTGCCGCACCACCACGCTTCACGCCCATGGCGCGGAACTCACCGGGCGTGTCTTCCTTGACCTTATTCAGCAGCAGGGCTGGCAACCGCAGGCCGTGGGCGGACTCACGATGGGCGCGGACCCAATCGTTGTCGCAACATCAGTCATCAGCTCGCAGGCTGGCGCTCCGATCCATGGTTTTCTGGTGCGCAAAGCAGAGAAGGCCCACGGCATGGGTCGTCGTGTAGAAGGTTTTCAGGAAAAAGGCGCGCGCGTTGTCATTGTAGACGACGTCTGTACCACCGGCGGTTCGACGATCCAGGCCATTGAAGCCGCGCGAGAATTCGGCTTCCACGTCGCCGGCGTAGCTTGTCTGGTTGAACGCCTTGAAGCGGGCGGCCGGCCTGCGGTGGAGAAAGCTGCCGAGCCTGCGCCGTTCATCTCAGTATTTACGTCGAATGATGTGAAGGCCATGCACTTGAAGCTGCGCTGATAGCCTCGTAAAAAAATGGCGGCCTCGGGATGGTTTTCAATTTGTCAATATTGGCAATTTCTGCAATTTTGACAATCGCTTTACTTCGCTACAGACTTCGTCGTCGGCACTGGCACCTGCTCAACAATCCTGATGCCGAAGCCTTCCAGCGCAGCCACCCGTTTGGGGTGGTTGGTGAGCAGGCGGATGGAACGGATGTTCAGGCCGGAAAGGATCTGCGCTCCTACGCCAATGTCGCGCTGCGTTTTTCTCTGGTGGGCCGGCGCTGAGCGTGGCTCACGATGGAACGCGAGCCGTTTTTCATCATCCACGTTGAAGCCCTTGGAAGTCTGGTGCAGATAGATCAGTGCGCCGGTCCCTTCGCGGGCAATCATTTCCAGTGAGCGATCAAGGACCTGCTGGCAATCGCAAAGCGAGCCGCCAAAAACATCTCCCGCCAGGCAGTGCGCGTGCATACGCACCAGCACAGGGCCAGTGCCGCGTTCCACGTCGCCTTTTACCAGGGCAACGTGTGATTCGCCGTCGAGCTGGTTTTCAAACGCAATCATCCTGAACTCGCCGTGGCGCGTCGGGAGCATGGCCTCGCCCACTCTGGCCACGTGGCTTTCCGTTTCCATGCGATAGCGGATCATCTCCGCTACGGTGAGCATCTTCAGATTATGTGTCTTGCAGAACTCGGTAAGGTCTGGCACGCGCGCCATGGTGCCGTCTTCATTCATGATCTCGCAGATCACGCCTGCCGGAATCATCCCGGCCATCCGCGCCAGATCGACCGAGGCTTCCGTTTGTCCGGCACGGACCAGCACGCCGCCTTTGCGAGCGGCAAGAGGGAAGACGTGTCCTGGTCGCACCAGATCAGCCGCCCGGCTTGCAGGATCAATGGCAACGTGAATCGTGCGTGCGCGATCATGGGCTGAAATTCCGGTCGTGACACCTTCACGCGCTTCCACGCTTTCATAGAATGCTGTGCCGTAGGGCGAGGTATTTTCGCGCGTCATCGGGCCGATGCGCAGATAGTCCAGCCGCTCCGGCGTCATAGCCAGGCAGATCAGGCCGCGGCCAAACTTGGCCATAAAGTTGATGGCTTCCGGCGTGATCTTCTCGGCGGCCATGGTCAGGTCGCCTTCATTTTCGCGGTCTTCATCGTCCACGACCACAATCATGCGGCCGGCACGGATCTCTTCGATGGCCGTGGGAACGTCGGTAAATGCGTTGGACGATGACATGGGGAGCTCTGCACCAAATTCTAGCAAATTGGGGCAAATATCTGTCCGCCCGTTGCCGCCGCGTGACCCGGATTGCCGCTCCCGGGCGCGTTTGATTGCGGTGCCGCGTTATTAGTGAAAGCGGCCATACCCATATTGATTGAGAAACTATGTGGTCCTTAGTACCTCCCTTAACCCAGCTAAACCTAAGGCAAAGTGCCTATTTCACCAGAGTAGATGCTTCCGTAAGGTCATGTGTGCGCGCCTGATCGTTTTGCTTTTCGTCATTCCATTTTTGAAGGATGATCCATTGATTAGAATCTGTTCCCTGTTTCTGTTGTGCCTGGCGGTTCCCGGGCTTAGCTTTGCCGGTGTCTCCACCAGCGCTCCCCTGAACGGTGCTACCGTCGGCTCACCCACGCAGTTCATCGCGTCGGCCACGTCGCCGAACGGGCCGATCGCTTCCATGACCATCAACGTGGACAGCAAGGACGTCTACAAGACATTCACCAGCAGTCTGAACACGTCCGTGGCCCTGGCGACCGGGTCACATTCCGTCATAATGAAGGCGTGGGACACCAAAGGGAATTATTTCCAGCAGGTCCTTTCCATTGCCGTTACCAGCAGCACTACAGCCCCATCAACAGCAGGCAATGTAGTTTCTAACATTGAAGATATGTCTGGCTGGCAATCGTGCAGCGCATGCGCGGGGCCCGGTGGAACCGGTATCAATACAGCCCACTCGCTAACGCAGGGCGTGAAGAGTCCTTCGCTGGATGGGGCTTCAGCCCAGTTCTGGCTCGGAGGAACGCATCCATACACCAATGCGTTGTTCTTCAAGCCGCTCGGCGGCCGGGCCGGCGCCACACACTTTATCCTTGATTTCAATTTCTGGATCGGCAATGCGACGGTTGCGCAAGGATTGGAGTTTGACATCTTTTATTCGCGCGATGGCTTCAAGAATTACTTCCTCACTGAGTGCGACTCGCGCGGCACTTATGCCGGCACCTGGCAGGTTAGCAACGTGGTCATTGACACGTGGCAGCATACCGGGCTGCCTTGTCATGTAAAGTCATTCGCCTGGAACCATGTCACTCTGGAGTTCTACCGCCAGCCGGACGGCAACACGCGGTTCGTTTCCGTTTCCATGAATGGCAACCTGCAGTATGTGAACCGGACGTACCCGGCCGTTAAGGTCAACAGCTTTGAGATGAATGCAGCGGTTCAGTTGGATGGCGATGAGAAGCAAGACGACTTCTCCATCTGGGTTGACAAAATGAAGATTACATACTGGTAGAGATTACCGGTCGCACACCACCTGCGGCGTTCTATCTTTGGAGCGCCGCAGGCTAGTGTGTAAGCAGTCCGTACACATTCAGTGCATTGCCAGTACCTACATAGACTCGGCCGTTGGCAATGGTTGGGATGGTGAATTTTACAGCAGGCCCAGCAGTATCGCGGCCATTAGCTGCCTGTTTGCTGTCATAAAGCTCGATAGCTACGTTTTCCGCTTTGGAGGCACGCAGGACGGCGGGTCCTTTCGTGCTCCATGCGTCAACTTGCAACTCCCAAACGATTCCATCGCTGTTCCCGTTGGCGGAGACGGATGGCGTGGCCCCGTGGTCGCCGAACTTGATGGCACCGGAAGCTACTCGGCTAAGCGTACCATTGCTGTATTGGAACGCCTGCAAGGTCGCGGTTTGAGGATGGAAGTAAACCAGCCCGTTGAAGTAAGCCGGTGTATCGAAGATATTGTCAAACTGCGCGTTGCCAATATTAGGAATGGTTTGCACCACGTTGTCGCACGAAGTCGGCGGCGTAGAGTTGTTGTCGCAGGCCGGATTGGTGGGAGGTTTGAACCCACCCATGTGGTCCCGGTCAATCACGAACACGCGGCCGTCTTTGCCCCCGCCCACCAGTTCGTGCGGATGAGCAGAGCTGTTATCGGGCAGCAACATGGGTGCTCCGCTCCCCAGGTCGGCGTCATTGCTGCGCAGGAAAGCCTCATTGGACGGAGTGAAGGAATCGAGCACGGAAAGATCGGACGCCCTCAATTTTAGGAAAGCGTCATTGAAGCCCGGCGCGGGATCACCGAAATCAACTCCGGTCATCACATACAAATTACCGAGGCCGTCTGTGGCAGGAGCTCCGCCGCTCATCCAGAGTGCGCCGCCTCCGCCGTTCGGCGTGGTGTTCATCTTGCTCACTTGCCGCAGGGAAACGGCATCGTAACCCAGCAGCCATCCATGCGGACATCCTCCAAAAGCGATGAATACTACGCCGTTGACCAGCGCAAGTCCCGGGCGTTGCAGGCAGGCAGGCTCCAGCGTAATGCTGCCGTTCACACTGTCAAAGCCCGTGCCGGCAACGGTGGCAGTCACCTGGGCCGGTCCGCCGAATTTCTCTGAACCGTCGTGGAGGTCCAATGCATGGAGCTTGAAAACCCCTTGCGACGTCTCCGCCACCACGTAGAGCGTTTCGGTGGCGCCGTCAATGACTGGTGTCCCGGTGATTCCTTTCTCCGGGCTAACTCCTTCAACATGGTTGGAGGGAACGCTCGGGCCGAGGTTCTTCTGCCACAATGCGTTTGGGCTCAGGCCATCAGCGTCAAAGGCATAAACGGAATTGTGTTCCGTGGCAACGAACACCACGTTGTGCGTCCCGCCCGCGATGTTGGTCAGGCTGGGAACAACCAGCGGCTGGGTGTAGATTTGGCCATCCACGGGATATGAGAACACCTTGCCAAAGCTCGAAGGATTGACGTTAGCAGGGGTCAGAATGGTTTCGTTCGCATTCAGACCGGTGCGCTGACCGTCATTGTGATAGGTAAGCACAGATATCAAAGCGGGAACTGATGGAGTTGGAGTTGGCGTCGGCGTCGGGGTGATGGGGGGCGGATGATTGCCGGCGCTGAGGCCGGCACAACCGGTGAGCAAGGCGAGTATTACGAGGAAAAACAATACCACTGGGATCCTGAACTTCTTCACAATTGATACCTCATCCCTTCAACAGCCCAAACAACGCGGCACCCTACTAGAGCGTTCGAGTCGCGATATGGGCTAAACAAGCCTAGCCAGAGGATGTCAGGGCATTGTCCCTAGTGTTGATGGTGGCTGGTGAAGGGGAGTTGCCATG
>JBAVUZ010000379.1:0-1840 GCA_049697035.1 Candidatus Angelobacter sp.
GGTGGATGCACAGTGAGCGTGTTGGGCACAGCCACCATCGCCTTGGTCCAGCGTGGATCGCCGCCCAGGGCTGCTTCACGCATGACGGAATGGGCGGGCGAATGGAAATTGTTTGGCATCTGAACCGCCAAAGCTCCCCCGGCCGCCACGCCATTGATCATGCCGCGAAACAACGTTGCATGCCCTGCGACCCAGTGGAATGCCGCATTGGAAAAAATCAGATCGACCGCAGGTTCGGGGTTCCAGGTTTCAATATCGCCCAGCACCCATTGCCATTCAGGATGTTTGGCTTTGGCCTGGGCCAGCATTTCAGGCGAATTATCCACGCCGGTGATGGCTGCATTGGGCCAGCGCTGGCGCAACTGTTCTGTGCTGTTACCCGGACCGCAGCCCAGATCCACCATGCGGGCAGGAGCTTCTATGTGTATCTGCGCGATAAGATCGGCCGCCGGGCGCGCGCGCTCGTCGGCGTACTTCAAATATAGGTTGGGGTCCCAGACGGGCATCTGTTCAAAGACTTTAATTGTGAGAGAGCATGAGAATCAAGGGCGCTAGACCGAAACAGCGTTCGCCTTTTCCGATTCAATGGCCGCCAGCATGGCATTGTCCTCGGCAAATTTAAACCACAAAGCGCCGAGCTTCTGTGCCTGTTTTTCTTCAGCACGTGCCAGACTTTCAAGATCAGCCTTGGTGACAACTTGCAGGCCTTTGCGCTCCAGAAACTTTTGGACTTCTACGGCGCCAAAATTGCTTTCGCTCGCTGTCTCCAGATATTTCAGCACATGCACCGCTCCGACTTCAGCATCGTGCCGCGCGATGCCCACAAGGCCGTCACTGGCTTTGCGCGCCCAGCCAACGGCGTACATTCCGTCAAGCACTTGGCCGGTTTGTGGATCAAACAACTCATACGCTGCGCGCTTGGGATCGGTCTGGTCAGGGTTGATAACGTAGCTATCGCGGCTATAAGGCAGGCCGACAGCCGGGTCGGCCACGTCGCCGATGGCAAAGATCATGGTATCCACATCAAGACCGGCAGATTTATCCGTGGCTTTGCAGGCGATGCTGCCGTCGCGCTCAAAAAGAACATTTTCGGCGACAGTAAGCCGGTCAATGCGACCGTTCGCGTCGGCATGGATGGCCTGCGGCGAACACAGGAAGCGGAAGCGTAGACGGGCCTTGCCTGCCGGATGCTCTGCGGCGGGCGTTGCCAGCACCGGGAATGTTTCTTCGGCCAGCTTGCTGATGTCCTGACCAATAGCGGAGAGCTGCGGCTGGATGCGGCGCAATTCTTCATCGAAGGCTTTGCGGTCCAGAAATTCCTCAATGTAATCGAATTCTTTTTTGTCGAATTTTGCTTCAAACGGCCCGCGCCGCGCCACCACCACAACTTCTTCAGCCGTCTTTACCGGTGCATCGATCAGGAGCCAGCGAGCGATATCCACCATGACGTTGCCCATGCCGACGATCGCGACCCGCTTGCCGGTGGAGAAGTCGCGCGAGGTAAAAGGGGGTAGAAGGTTGTAGCTGTAAACGAAGTCCTTGGCCGCGTAAACTCCGGTGACCTCTTCTCCGGGCAGGCCGAGCTTCTTTGTTCCCTGCGCACCAATGGCAAACACAATTGCCGAAGGCCCGAACTGCTGCAAATCAGCAATGGACACCGCCGCCTGGGTTGAGACCGGCACGTGGCCGAAGTAATGCACGTTGGGAAGACTCAGTACCTTGGCAAACTGCTTGCGAAGGCCGATCTTCATTTTGTCTTTGGTGGGATAGATACCGTATTCAGCCAGCCCACCGGGTTTGATGTCGCGGTTCAGGATGATAACTTCATGGCCGCCCTGTG
>JBAVUZ010000380.1:0-4298 GCA_049697035.1 Candidatus Angelobacter sp.
CAGTTAACAGCTGGTTGATTATTGTTGATTGAATAACATCGCTGCCGTGTTGTTTAGCCGTTTCGACGGCAAACCCTGCATCATTAGCGGCTGGCGTAATGAGGGATCTTAATACTTCATCGAAAAAACCAGGTGGACGCGGCTTTTCACCCTTTTCAACAAAAGGCATGATTACAAAGGCCGTCCTGTCAAATTTTCCTTTTGGCTCGCCTACTACACGAATCTCAGGGGGCTGCTCGACCTGACCCTTGGGGGGAGACACATGAACCCCACTGCCGATCCCATCTTCAATTCCTAGAAATTTACAATTCGCTTTAAAGATTTCAGCAAATTCGTCATGAAACTCCTTAGCCAGTCCAAACTCGCCTTGCAGAACGTTACTAAGAAATTCCTCTTCAGGTAGCTTGGCGCTTCCGTAGTGATCGTAGACTCTTTTAAAGATGTCAATCGAAAAGAAGGCGTCAATCATCTTCTGACGCTTGGTAATTTCGTCACCGGCAAAGACAATGTCTCTGCCTAGAATTCCTAACTCTATCTTCTCTGTGTCTCGCGTGCCTACTGTCAGGCCGTAGTCTCTTGCAGCCGCGGCAGTGTAGAAAAATTTATTGTTCTTTTTTGTAACTCCCAACGCGGCTTGGGCTACGTCGTCAGTCGCCCAAGGATTTCCATTATTTTTGTCGCGAATAGCCTGCGGTATTGCCAGTGCCTCTTCCAAAGTCCTCGCGGGGTATGGACGCTGCTGCTTTGTAGTTGGGGCTTTCGGCTGTACCGACTTCTTTTTTGCTGCCATCTTGCTTTCTTTCCCTGTGTTTCAACAGATCGTAAACACTTCTGAGTTGTGCTTACCAAGGAGTTTAACAATAGAGCGATATTAATTGAAGCTCATTAGCTGACGGTGGGTGTTCAGCGGAGCCCATGGCCGATTGCGGCCGTGGGCTGGGCTCAAAATTGCACGGGAAGAACTCCCTGATGCGGCATGGCACAGGACAAATTCTCGGGATCCCTCCACTCAACCTCACCTCCCTACGGTCGTTCGGTTTTCGGTCGGGATGACAGAGGGATGGGCATCGGTGAGAAGTTCGGTCGCTCGGCTGTCCACTGGGATGGCAGGGAATGGAAGGCCTCAGGGGCTGAAGCCCGGTGTTTATCGAGCCCTAACCGCAGACATAAATGTCTGCTCCACCCCGTAGCCCCTGGCAACAAGTCTCACTCTCAGCCCCGTGGCCCTTGGCAACAAGTCTTACCCTCTACCCGTGGTCCCCTTGGCAACAAGTTTTCCCGTTCAACGGCAGCAGAACGGTATGTGAATATATGTGAAATTTCTATTGACATTGAGCAAATAGTTTTGTATAAGTACCGCATGGCAGATGAAACTGCAACGAAAATGTATGAATCCGCAAGGGAAAAGCTTAAAGAGCTGCTGCGGCAGGAAACCGAGGCCAAAGAGCAGATTTCACACTGGGGGCCGATTGTTGAACAGTTGGCCCGGCTGACAGGTGAAACAATTGATCCAGATATGGCCAGCAGAATCAATGACTTAAAGCAGGATGAGGCTTCGGCTCAAGGGGCGGGGCAGGAGATGGGGCTGACGGAGGCGATCCGGTGGGTGTTCCGGCAGCCTCTGTTGCTGCCGCTGACGCCGACCCAGGTGAGGGACCGCATGGCAGAAATGGGATATGACCTGGAGAAGTACAAGCATGTGATGCCTCCGATTCACAACACCCTGAAGCGCATGAAAGAGGCCGGGGAAATCAGGGAAGTGGAGGGGCTTGGAGGGATAGGGCGAGCCTACGAAAGCGCGAGGCAGGGGACTTAGCCGCGAATTAACGCGAATACACGCGAATCAAAAAACATTCGCCGCAGATTTCGCAGATGAGCGCGGATCAGGAAAACCATGAGCACTTAGCAATTAGCCGTTGGCAATTGGCTTTGTGTTTTAGCTGTCTTCAACTGTTTCAGATCCTGACGACTGTTAAAGCGCAGGCCGCTCCAGATCCTGAAGACCCTTTAAACGCAGGCCCCGTGCTTTGGCCGCTCGGCTTTTGGCCAAAAGAAAAACAATTCAGAAGTCTGAACCACACCGAACGAGTTCTTTTGATTTTGCCCATTCACGCCTAGCCCATCCTTTCCGCAAGGGAACGCGGAACGGATGGGTGCCGCAAAGACGGCGCGGGAATGAGGCCCCACCAGGAGAAAGACTGTGAGCAGAGAAGAGATCATTACCGCAGTAAAAGAATGCACGGCCAAACTTGGACGGGTGCCCCGCATGGATGAGTTTCGAGTAGCCATGTCGGTAAAGAAGCACTTCATCCGGAAACATTTCAGCTCATATACGCAACTGTTGACAGAGTGCGGGCTGGAGCGCCACGGCTCAGGGGTGCCGCTCACGCTGGAGTCGATGTTCCGGGATTGGGCGGGCGTGGTGCGGAGCATGGGAAAAGTTCCAACGACAATGGATTATGACCGGCTTGGGACGTACAGTAATCGTCCTTACATGAGCCGCTTTAAGTACTGGAGAGAGGTGCCGGCGGGAATGCTGGCCTATATGGTGGAGAAGGGGCTGGGAGGTGAATGGCAGGACGTGATGAACATCATTGCCGAGCACCTGCGGATGCCACTGGAGGACGCCACAAAATACAAATCGCCTTCCGGATGTACTTTCCGGCCAATGATCATGACCGACCGGCCGATCTACGGGCTGCCACTTCTGCAAGGGCCATTGACTTTTGCGCCAACCAACGAGGCTGGAGTGCTGGCGGCTTTTGCCTGCTATGCGCGTGAGCTGGGCTTTACCATCCTGAGGCTGCAAGCGGCATTTCCGGACTGCGAGGCGTTGCGCGAGGTGGGCCCAAACAAGGGGCAGCGAGTACTGATTGAACTGGAGTATGAAAGCCGGAATTTTCTGGACCATTTTCATCCAATTTCCGGATGCGATTTGATTGTGTGCTGGATTAACAATTGGCCGGATTGTCCGCTGGAGGTGATTGAGCTGAGCAGCGTGCTGCGGGATTTGCAGAATCGGGGGAAGTGAGGAGCAAAACCTTACCGCTGATCAGGAAGAGATCGCCGTCATCGCCGTGATCGCGCGTAATCGCCGTGATCGGAAACCAAAACCTTTAACCACGGAGGACACAGAGGAACACTGAGGAGAGGGCAAGATCGCCGTCATCGCCGTGAACGCACGTCATCGCCGTGATCGGAAACCAAAACCTTACCGCTGATAAACGCCGATGACACGGATCGGGAAGATTAAGAGATCGGCGCAACCACCCCTTGTATTTGCTGGTTGAAATTGAGGCCAAGTTGCGAGCCCCACGCTGGAACTCCACAATTACCTAAGTAACTGCAAGACAGTGTTCTTGTGGACGGTTCCGGTGGGCCTTTGGGGTAAGATTCGGCTGTCCTCTCCCAAAGAGCTACTTGCACAGGAACCCCAACGATGCAAGAACACCCGGAAACCGCCACAGGAACCGCCACTGCCGCAGGCGTAGCTACGGATGCGTCCGTAGCCACAGGCGATAGCACCGCCTCAAGCCATCTCTCTGCCACGGGCTCCGCCAATGGCGCAGCCACGGCTGCCGCTCCACGCACGTCCAGCCTTGAGCTGGTCAAGGAACTGCCCAGGGGAAGCGTAGGAGTGGTGCATCAGGCCAGAAACCCGCAGCAGAACAAGTCCGTCGCGCTACGCAAGTTTGAGGTGCCGGAGTGGCTGGACGACGCCAACGAGTTGATCCAGAAGATCCTGGCAGAGGCGAAGGCTGCGAGCGCGCTGGACCATCCCAATATCGCCAGGCTGCACACCTGCGGCTACAAAGACTTTACAGTTTTCATGACAGCGGAATTCGTTGAGGGACAGAACCTCAAGGAATTTATGGCCAAGCGCCAGCCGGAGATGAGCGAAGTGCTGCAGATGGCCAAACAGCTTTTGGCGGCGCTGGATTACGCGCACAGCAAAGGCGTTTGCCATAACTTTTTGAATCCGAGCAACATCAAGATTCTGCCCGATGGCACGCTCAAGCTGCTGGACTTTGGCTTGCTGCGCGATAAGAACCTGCTGACGCAAAGCCCGACGAAGAAGCTGGAGAACGAGCCTTATCTTTCTCCGGAGCAGGTAAAGCACAAGGCGGCGGACCGCGCAGGAAATATTTTTAACGCGGCCACAATCATTTATCAGCTTTACACGGCGCGCAGCCCGTTCCACGGACCGCACCTGGGTGAAGTGGATCGCAACATTACAGACGTGAATCCGCACCCGATGCAGATGGCGCATCCGCGCGTGCCGGAAGAGATTTCAAAAG
>JBAVUZ010000381.1:0-4352 GCA_049697035.1 Candidatus Angelobacter sp.
CCGGAAGCCGAGCGCGGCGCATGGGACAGGTTTTCAATGCGCAACATCGGGCTGGCAGTGCAGAAAAGGATGGCAAAGCATTTTGATAGCGATGGCGAGGCGATGAGAAAAGCTGCTGTAGCACAGCTTGCGCGTCAGCTTCATCTTAATCAGCGCAAGATCAATGCTAGAGAGCAGCCCGCCTTTCCAGGCTTCGCCATGGTTCTGACTCTGGTCCCCGATTTCAGCCAGTGGCCCGCCGACGATAAGGTCGCGATCCGCTCCATCGTCGCCGAAAAAGCGGCGAGAACCGAGCTCCGTTACCAGCGCCTGCTGCAACAACATGGCCGCCTGCGCAAAGCCTTCTTGAAGATTGGATCAAAAGTTTAGTCAAGACTGACCATCCGCATGCATAGTGCTGTTAGATTTCACCAAAGAAACTATGTTAGTTTGTTACTTTCCAATGGGGAGTTTATCCATGCGCTTGCGCTGTTCTGTCATCCTGGTTTGTGCTTTGTCTATCGTATGTAAAGCCAAGGATGACGCCAGGCCGAAGACGGCGGCTGAGGCGATGGATCGTGCGTCTAAGCTCTCACAAATCACCCTGCCTGGAAGCGCACCGTTTCACCTGAAGGCAACCGTGGCTGAGCTGGGTAGCCCGGATTCCGATTACAAAGCGGAAATCGAGGAGTATTGGGTTGCACCGGATAAGTGGAAGCGAATTGTCAGGTCGCCGGAGTTTTCTGAAACTATGGTGGTTAACGGCGAAAAAATATTCGAGCAGAACGAGGGTAACTACTTTCCATTCTGGCTGCGTGACTTCCTCACGGCTATATTCAGCCTGGCGCCGGATGAAATAAGACAACTGCAAACACCATTGCCCGATATGGCTGCTTTCCAGGCCAGGAAAGCTTCCAGCTTGCCGCCTGGGCTGAAGGGCCTCCGGCTCGACACAGGCACCATCTGTGTCCGAAGCCAACGGACCGTCGGCATTGCGCCGGTGCAAAATAACATCTTTGCCAGCGTTTGTTTTGAGAGCCCGCCCGGCCTCTTGAAGTCAGTGACAAGCCCGCGCTTCGATGCGGAATTTAATGATTTCAAGAATTTCAAAGATAAAAATGTTGCGCGGCGCATTTCCATCACACCCGAGCCAGGCACGACCATTGAGGCACGCGTCACCGAGCTTGAGGAGCTAAAGGCCCCGGACGCCGCAATGTTTGACATTGCTGCGCCCACAGCCATGCAGGATCGAATAGCCTCCATGCGGGTGACTGAAGAGTCGGCGCGAGGGCTTCTGGAGACATCTCCTGAGATCAAGTGGATGTCAGTGCGCGACGGTAAAACGAAGGGCACGCTGAGCATGCTGGTTGAAATCGACCGTGAAGGCCACGTCCGGGAAACCTGGCCGCTCAACTCAGACAATCCGTATCTTGAGGATCAGGCGCGCAAGGCTGTGGCGCAATGGAAATTCAAACCTTACTCTGCCCATGGAATGCCGGTGCAGCTGGAAACCATTTTGACATTTGCTTTTGCAACTACGATTGGCGATCCGATCCCTGTCTTGTCGGACACGGAAGCGCGCAAGCTGGCAATCACCATGGCTGAACCGGAATTTGTCCGGACGAAGAAGCCTCCGTCAGGGACGGAATTTGCAGTGCGCGTAGCTGTGGATGCAGAAGGCAACGTTATTGGTTTGAAGAATATAAACAATCTTGATATGGCATTGCTGGGGCCAGCCAATGTTGCCTTGCACAAGTGGAAGTTTCGGCCCTACCTCCATGACGGCAAACCAGATCGCTTTGATGCCGACATAACTTTTCATGTTCCCTAGCCGCGCCTTGTCGCCGCGAATGCAAAAATCCTGCAAGAACTCTGGATTGCACCGTTCTCCTGCAAGAATGCAGGAGTAAATATGAAAGCCCGTTTAACGACGGCCGCTATGGTGGCCTTGTGTTTGCTCTATGTCCTCATCATCGTGAATCCGCAGAACGCTTCTGCGGGCCAGCCCCAGGGAAACAGCCAGCTACAAATCATCGGCAAAGACGGCAAAGTCACAGGCTTTGTACCGCTTAAACACACCGGCATCAGGACGGAGATCAGCGGCTTTGTTGCCCGGATTGAGGTTACTCAGGAATTTGAAAACGTTTTGCCGGATGCGGTGGAAGCGGTTTATGTCTTTCCGCTACCGCATGACAGCGCCGTGGATGGCATGACCATGACGGTGGGTGAGCGCGAGATTCGTGCGGTTATCAAGGAGCGCGATGAGGCGCGCAAGATTTATGAGCAGGCGCGCAACACCGGCCATACGGCCGCGCTGCTGGACCAGGAGCGCCCCAATATCTTTACACAGTCGGTCACAAACATACCGCCCAATGGCACGGTGCAGATCAAGCTATCAGTGCTTGAGCTGCTCAAGTATGAAGCGGGCACGTATGAATTTGCATTTCCGCTTGTTGTGGGGCCGCGCTATATACCCGGCAATCCTACTTCTGCGGGCGATCATGGCACCATGCCGAACACTGATCAGGTTCCCGATGCTTCCCGCATCAGCCCTCCGGTGGCGGGCGTGCACACCGATGATGCAACAGCGGGGCATGATGTATCGATGGAGGTCAATCTGGCGGCTGGCGTTCCGGTGGGCGATGTGGAGTCCACGTCGCACAAAATCTTTGCGGACAGAACCGGCGCTGATTCCTATCATGTGACGCTGTCGGACCAGACTGTGTCGCCAAACAAAGATTTCATTCTCAAATACAAAGTTGCGGGCAGCGGGATTAGTGACGCCATCCTGACGCACGCCGACAAGAACGGAGGATACTTCACGCTGATTTTGCAGCCGCCTGACCGGCCGCAGGAAAAAGCTTTGGTGCCGCGGCAGCTGATCTTTGTGGTGGATACGTCCGGCTCCATGTGGGGATTTCCGCTGGATATGGCCAAGAAGACCGTTCAGCGCGCGCTCGACAATCTGCGCAAAGATGAAACTTTTAACCTGATTACCTTCTCCGGCGACACCAGAATCCTTTTTCCTGAGCCGGTTCCGGCTACGCCGGAAAATGTGGCTAAGGCAAAGGAAGTCCTGGCGGGAGCCTATGGCAGCGGCGGGACTGAGATGATGAAAGCCATCCGCACGGCGCTGGGCGATGACGCGGGTGCCGACAAGCCGATGGAAGCCGATCCCATTCGCGTGGTCTGCTTCATGACAGATGGCTACGTCGGCAATGACGCCGACATCATCGCTGAAATAAAGAAGCATTCTGACGCGCGCGTGTTCTCTTTCGGCATTGGCACGGCGGTGAATCGCTTTCTGCTGACCAAGATGGCGGAAGAAGGCCATGGCGATGTGGAATTTGTTACTGCGCCGGGCGAAGCGCAGGCCGCCGCAGACCGCTTCTATGAGCGCGTGCATTCGCCGGTGCTGACGAACATCGCCATCGATTGGCACGGACTGCCCGTGACCGATGTCTACCCCAAGGACGTGCGCGATCTTTTTTCCGCCAAGCCGATCATCATCACCGGCAGGTATAGCGGAAGTCCGGTGGGCAAGATCACGATCAAGGGATATCAGGGAACAGGCGATTACAGCCGTACGATCCCAATAGATTTTTCTTCTGCCGACGCAAGCAATGCGGCGCTGGAAAAAATCTGGGCGCGGCATAAAGTGGAAGACCTAATGTCACAGGACTGGAACGGCATACAGTCCGGCAATTCCAAGTTTAGGGCAGACATTATCAAGGTCGGCCTGGAGCACAGCCTGGCTACGCAGTTTACGTCGTTCGTCGCCGTGGAAGAACGGACGGTGCTGTCAGATGGCAAGCCGGTGAAGGTTGAGGTCCCGGTTGAATTGCCGGAAGGCGTTTCACCGCTGGCGGTGCCGGGCGGGAGCTTGCAAGCAGAATACGCTGCCAAGGCAGCTCCAGGCTTCGGGGGCGGAATTGGCGCAGGCGCATACACGTTCAGGAGTGCGCAGCCAACCGCGCCGCCTCCGCCACAATCGGGGCTCAGCGTCAATGAGACGGTTGAAGTCACAGCCAACGCGCCGCTCGTTGAAACGTCAATCGCAGACATATCAACCATAAAGAAACCTGAGAAAGATACAAGGCGCAAACAAGCGGAAGCAAAAATGAGTCCTGAAGTGCTGACTCTTTACCGCTGTGCAACTGCGAGAGGAGTCAGCGCCGCAGCCAGCAAGTGCAAAGCGGCTTCTTCCCCTCTCAAGGTGACGGTAGAGGTTACAGAGCCCAAAGCAGATTTGGAAAAAAGGCTGGTGAGTGCAGGATTAAAAATCGTCAGCGGATCTGGTTCCCAAAAATTAACCGGCACGATTGAGCCGGCAAAGCTGAAGCAACTGGCGCAAATAGCGGAGGTGAAATCAA
>JBAVUZ010000382.1:0-5281 GCA_049697035.1 Candidatus Angelobacter sp.
ATGGAGACTGAAAGCAAAAAAAGTGCCCGCCGGGATGAAAGTCCCTGGCGGGCTTCTGTCTGAACTGTTACGGGCATCTAGCTTTTGAGTTTCCGGCGTTCGCACGATTCCACCATCTTGGTAGGATCCACGGCATCGCTATCGAGCTGCATTTCGGCGATTTTGCCTTCTTTGTCGATCAGGAAATTTACGCGGCGGCCGATTTTACGCTTCTCATCGTATAGCCCATATTTGCGAGTCACTTCGCCGCCCCAATCGCTCAAGAGTGGGAACGTGACGTTGATTTTTTCCGCCCATGCGGCGTTGCTGAAGGGGCTGTCCATGCTAACACCCAGCACCTGGGTGTCTGCAGCTTCCAGTTTTTGCAGGTTCGCCTGGAAGTTCTGCATCTGCTTGGTTCAACCACCGGTAAAGGCAAAGATATAAAACGCCAATGCGACGTTTTTCTTTCCCTTAAAGTCATGGAGCGAGACCTGTTTCTGGAAGGTTTGGTCGCGCAGGGTGAAATCGGGCGCTACGTCTCCCACTTTCAATGCAGGCGCCGGAGGCGCTTCTTTTTTCTCTTCTTTCTTGTCGCTTTGCGCCAATAGACTGGTTCCGGCCGTCGGTCCCAGCAGCGCTAGCGTTCCCAACATCTGGACAGCGGTTCTTCTACGCATTAGTTCTTTCCTCCGCATGAATGCTGCACGGTAAGCCTAAATTCACGCAATGAGTACGTCAATAGCCAATCGCAACCCAATGGGCCAGCAACTTTGCCCCACCTGGGTGTTAGTATTTGGCGGAGATACATTCTGATGAAATTATTAGCTTCGCTGATCGTAATGACGCTGGCCGCCGTCGCGTCTGCGCAGGTTTCAAGCACTCCTGCCGCAATCCAGATCAATACCATCTATGCCGGCGCCGATGGCAAGTTTGAGGCCGCACCGGACACCGCCGTCATTCGCATGGACATTGCTTCCCAGCAGGATACATCGCGCGCTGCCTATGACCGCGCAGCACTGGCAGCGGACCACGTGCGCCAGATCTTAAAGACTAATGGCATCGACTTGAAAGCCGCGCAATTCGGGACCTACCAGGGACAGCCTATGTATGACTGGAAAAACCCTAAGCATAAAGTAATCGGCTATCGAGTAACCTCGGATATAACGCTGAAACTGCGCGACTTCACCAAGATAGGCGCTCTCACGGAGCAATTGGCGGACGTTGAGGACACACAGAACCAATCGGTGAATTACACGCTGGAAGATATTGAACAAGCCAAAGCCAAAGCTTCAGAAGATGCGCTGAAAAAAGCCCGCAACCAGGCAGCAGCCGTCGCCACTGCCGGTGGACGCACGCTGGGCGATCTGCTCTATGCCTCGGTAGACGTCAACCAGCCGAACATCGTACCCATGGTATTCGCGCAGTCTGCCATGGCGCGCTCAGCCGCACCCGCCGCTACGCCGCCGCCCATGACTGATTTCACTCCGCAAACCGTAACCATCAACGCGCATGTGAACGCATTGTTTGCTTTGAAATGAGCCTGGGGCGAAACTGGGGCCTGACACCATACGTGGCACTAACAGAACTTGGCGCTGCCGGTGCAGAAATAAAGAAGCGCAAAATCTTAGCAAGTTTGGTTAGTAGTTGATTTTGAAAACGCGAAAGTGGTGGAATTGGCAGACGCACCAGACTTAAAATCTGATGGGCAAAAAGCGTGGGGTTCGAGATCCCCCCTTTCTCGCTAACAACTTGTCTAAATAGAAAAACCCCGCCTTGCCGGGGTCGCATTTCATTCCTGCTATCGTCGCTTCCATTTCTCCGGAACGTTATCGATCTCGATTTAGATTTGTTGCTTCAGTTCCGCAGCTTCTTTCCTGCTTGCCGCTACCTGAGTAGGATGTGATGAGTGTCACAGCCGTCTAAGTCGTTACTTGGATACTCTTACGCTGTCACTGAGATCGCCTCATGAGCTAACCTCGCAATGCCCGCTGAATTGAAAGTCCCGAGTGGCCACGTTTCAATCACACACAGAGTGCGTCTCTACGGCTGCGGGCTAGACTCCCGCCGATTCCTACTAAAATGGCTCGCAAAATGATCGGAGAACGACCATGATGAGAACGCGTTTCCGTCTGCTTCTGTGCTTCTGCCTGTTTGCATCGCTTGCTGTAGCGCAGACCAACCGCAACCTTCGATTGGGAAACCCGAGCGGCGCAACCGCTGAGGTAAATAATAAAGACAATTATCTGCTGATTAAGAACGGATATGTCCTTTCCTACAGCAGCTCCCGCGGCACGCCGAACTGGGTGAGCTGGACGCTGAAAAAGTCGGACATTGGGACCGTGGACCGGGGAGACTCGTTCCACATGGAGACAGCTCTGCCCGAGAGTTTCCAACGCATCGAAAAGAATGAGTATGCCAAAAGCGGCTTTGACCGGGGCCATATGTGCAACTCCAAAGACCGCACGAAATCCGTCAAGGCCAACGTTGAAACTTTCTCCATGGCGAACATGCAGCCGCAAACACCCGACCTGAACCAAGGCGTCTGGGTAAATCTGGAGAACGATTCGCGCAAACTGGTGAAGAAGGGCAACACTCTTTACATCCTTACGGGGTGTTACGGGAACAAGGGACACATCGGCAAGATCCACACCATCATCGTACCCGCAAGTTGCTGGAAACTAGCGGTGGTTGAAGGTCCGAACCCGAGCGTGATCATGGTTGATATTCCCAACAAGAAAGGGATCAGGAAAGATCCCTGGCAGAAGTACGCAACAGAGCTTGAAGATCTGGAAGCAAAAACCGGATTACACTTCACTACGGTCGTCCAAAACGAATAAAAAGTGCAGAGCTCTTGGTTACGCTGGGGCCGATCCATGCTGAATAGTTCAGTTTCCCTTTTTTACCTCTATGTTTGCCCCATGCCTGGCCAGAATTGGGCAGACAACCGGCTTTCGATTCGAGTTCCGGGATTGAAGTGTGGCACGCAAAGTCTCCTTATTATCTTTGAGTTAGACGTCCTGGCATTCCTGTGACCTCCGCCAAAGTGGCGCAGACAAGCGACCTTCGAAGCAGGTTTTTCTGGAGTGGTTTTTGGATTTCGGCTCCTTGAAATCCTGATCCTCTAGCTTTCGCGGAAAAATCCACAGAGCAATTTTTTCAGGGGCAGGGAATTACTACCCGCTTTTCCACTGAGCTACTCTGCTAAACCCTTTATTTTCAGTTGTAATTGAATGGCATAGAGGATGCAATAACCCATGCCAGACGAAGTGGCGCGCATCGGGGCGCTTTCGAATGGATCTAACGGCCAGAGATCCCTCGAAAGTGCCTCGTTGCATTTTGAGCGGCACTGCGGGCGTGAGCGAAGCGGGAGCCCGCACGCGAAATCCTGAGCCGAAGGCGAAGGATCCCAGCTGGGGCGATTGAGGGCGTGAACCCTGAGCTTGCCGAAGGGGCAAGCCGAGTGGGAGCTTGCAGAGCACCTTGTTTCGACCCACATTTAGGGCCTCATCAAGGTTTATTAAAGTTGGTTTTTCTAAGTGGTTGATGTCAAACCTGTTGCAAGGGCCATGCGTGGAACGCTGTTGGCTTTATTGGAACTGGGTTTTACCGCCGCATTTTCGCCTACAGTACAAGTTCCCTTTCCCTATATAGTAGTCAGTGTCGCCATGGCTAAACCTGTTATTCACATTTCTGAAGTTGAAGCGGCCAGCAATTTTACTGCGCTCCTGGCGCGAGTGCGTGCAGGCGCCGAAGTCGTGATAGAGCACGACAAATTGCCTGTAGCGGTCATCCACGCGCCGGTTCTACTACGCCGTACGATCTCCGAGTGCATCGCGCTCGCTAAGGCACATGAGGAAGAAACCGGAGAAGTGCCAATAATGGATGCCGATTTTGCCGCCGATATGAAAGAAATCATAAAGAACCGTGAAGTGTGGAACCCGCCCAAGTGGGAATAATCCTTGATTCCAGCGTGATCATCTCTGCTGAACGCAGAGGGCACAGCGTTCGGCAAATCCTCGAAGAGGTGCAGGCCAAGCAAGGGGAGATCGAGATCGGCTTGTCGGTTGTGAGCGTAGCCGAACTGGTGCACGGAGCGTATCGCGCGAAAACACCGGCGCAGCAGCAGGGACGCTTAACCTTTATCGAGCGCTTGTGCCAGGATGTGCCCGTGCATCCAGTAACGCTCGATATCGCCCGATTGGCCGGGCGCATCGAAGGCCAGGAGGAAGCCAAAGGCATCCGGGTTGCGTTCGAAGACTTACTGATTGGCGCGACTGCGCTCTATCTTGGCTATGCTGTGGCCACATTTAATCTCCGCCACTTCCAGAACATTCCAGGCCTCTCCGTGACGCGGTTCTGAAGTTTAGTACGTAGCTACTCTTTCTTGAAAACGAGGTGCTCCCGAAGTGATGCGTTGTGGAGCATCCGGTGAGAATTACACCAGCTGAACTTTTTCTCTCAAATCAATTCCCGCCCGCCGCAGAATGCAGGCGATCTCGCCATCGTTCAGGCGGGAGGCGTCATATTCCACACGGATGGTGTGCTCTTTCTCGTCGAACTTGATCTTGCGGACGCCATAAACCTCCCAGGCGTTGTTCAACGCTTCCATTTCTTTCTCACCGGGCGGCGTGCCGTATTTGAAAACTACATCCAACAGGGTCATCAAGCTCTCCACTTAAATGTTTTGTTAACCCTCCAAATATATCGCAACCTCTCGTTCCTGATTTGACCGTTATACCCCTAGGGGGTATATTAAGAGTGAGTCAGGTCCGTTATGAAGAAACAAAAAGCACAAAAAAATACACATCGCGCCATGCCGCGCGAAGCCAACGCCCGCCAGGATTTGCTCCTGCGTCTGCGACGCGTTGAAGGGCAGGTTCGCGGCGTGCAAAAGATGGTCGAAGAAGATCGTTATTGTCCTGACGTGCTGGTGCAGATGTCGGCCATCCATGAATCGCTGCGTGCGGTAGAGCGCATCCTGATGAAAGACCACTTGCAGCACTGCGCCACGGAAGCCTTGCGCTCCGGCGACGACAAACAGGCGCAACGCACCTATGACGAACTGACCGAACTTTTCTACCGGCACGCCCGCTAAGGAACTTCAGGACATGAATCCAGAAAGAATAAGCTCGGAAAAAACAGGAAAGACGCTCGTCAAAGATCCCGTCTGCAACATGGATGTTGACCCTGCCAAGGCTGCCGGTTCGTCCGAATACAAAGGTCAGACCTACTATTTCTGCAGCCCCGGATGCGTAAAGCGCTTCAACGCCGATCCGGAAAAATATCTGGCGCCCAGGCC
>JBAVUZ010000383.1:0-10987 GCA_049697035.1 Candidatus Angelobacter sp.
CAAGAACCCCAACACGCTAAGACCTGCGCTGATCCGCCGCATGCCCAAGTTCAACCTGAACCCGGCGGAAATCAAGACGCTTGCCGATTACATCAGCGCTGCGTATCAGGGCCCCGGCTTTGATTCGCAAACGCTGGACACTCATTCACTCAATGCAGACTCAGCCGCGCGGGGCAAGCAGCTCTTCTATTCCAAATATGGCTGCCAGTCCTGCCACATTGCCGACTACAAGAATGACAAAGGATATGTAGGACCTGCTTTAACCAGCGTTGGCACGCGATTAACGCCGGTGTGGACGTATAAGTGGTTGAAAGATCCCAACGCACTTCGCGCAGGAACGCTAATGCCGAATTTTGGTTTGAAGGATGACGAGGCCCGCGATCTGACCGCCTTCCTGATGACTTTGAAAGCAAAACAAGGAGGTGGCAAATGAAGCGCCTTACCCTCCTGCTTCTAGGTTCCGTGGCGCTGCTGGCCGGCTGCCGGCATTCCTCACCGCAAACGCCCAAGCCCGCAGCTTATGGAACGCAGATCACTGAAGTCAGCGGAGGCAAGCAACTGGCCCAGGTCGGCTCACCGTTGCCACAGCCACTGGTTCTTCAAGTCAATGGCGCAGACGGCAATCCCGTAACCGGAGCACTGGTCACGTTCCACGGCGATGAAGTCCAGTTCACGCCTGCACAGGCGTTGACTGATTCCAGTGGCCAGGTCACTGTTGCGGCGCAACTGGGATACAATCCGGGTGACTATCAGGTAACCGCGGAAACGCCGAAATCCGGTGGAGGCGCGGCCAGCCTGAGCCTGCATGAGATTGCTCTGGGTTATGAACAGACAGTTGGCAAGATGGTGAATGACAAGTATTGTATCCGCTGCCATGATCCGGAATCGACGCCGGAGCGCGTGTCAAATCTTGATAATCTTTCACCCGCTCCGCACCAGTTCACTGACGGCGCAACGTTGAACCGAATCTCCGACGCCGATCTTACTAATATGATCGCTCACGGCGGACCTGCCCTGGGCAAATCGCCACAGATGCCTGCCTACGGCGCAACATTGAAACCCGCGGAGATCAAGGCCATGCTTTCCTATATTCGTACCATTGCTGATCCCCCGTACCAGACCCCAGGAGTGAAATATGGGAAATAGATATTTTGTACGCACGTTTATCGTCGCGCTCTCACTTTGCGGACTCTCCTGCTCGGCGCAGGTGTTGTCATTGGGCAAGGTGAACGACCCGGTTTCCAAGCGGCTGCAGAAGCAATATTTTGCGCAGCTGCAGCAGATTTCAAGGGAAGCTACGACGATCCATTTCCCCTATCCGTTTTACTTCAGCCAGACGCTGGACATTGACGAAACACGGCAAAAACAATTGCCCCAGGGATCGATCCGTTTCGATCAGTTCAATGGTCAGACCGTTCTCGCCATATCCGGCAACTACTATATTTCTTATTCATCGAGCCAACTCAACGGCAATCAGCGCGCCAAAAAGACCTACGAAGACGTGGTCCTGCCGCTGCTGAAAGCGGCTGTAACACACGCGGACCGCAGTGTTCCCTTCGAAGCTTACGCTTTTGAAGTTTCTCACCACGTTCGCAATAAAGTGCTCAAGGTCAACACAGAGGGCGCGGAAAACCTGATGATCCTGTTTCCCCGGGCGGTTGCAGAGAAGTTGGTCCGCGCAAAAGACACAGAGTCGCAGCAAAGCGCCTTGCTGGAGAGCGAAGTTTATCTCAACGGCGAGCCGTTCACGCTCTGGCTTACAGGAGACGACGCACCTGAAGACGTAAAAGACCATTACCTTGCGCGGCATGGCCATGGCGATTCAACCAAGACTCCATCGACCACGATAGAGCCAGTCGAACCCGGAACGCTGGTCAGCACAAACCTTGTCTCGGAGTCGGAACTGGCCCGCACCGTCCGTGAGCGCAGAAACGCACCGCAAGATACTTCTCCGGCAAGGCTGGACAAACTGCGACTAACCTATGATTCAACGCTGCAGCGCCTTGTCCCTGAGATGAAACAACAAGCGCGCTTTGTGGACTACGCGCCGCCATCCTTTATTGCCTTCCATAATGGAGCCTACCTTCAGCTGAACATGAATACTGATCTGGAGCAGCCGGCAGGTTCATCGCAATACCGCATGGCCGCAATGGCTTTTGATAGCCACATCTCGCACGTCCTGCGGCCAGTGACAAAATATTTCCATGACAACCCGCAGTTTGATGGCGTCGATTTCACCACCACGGTGCACCAATCCGCGCAACCTAGCAGTTTGTCGGTAGAGTTCGTGGTCCCCTTCTCCGCGCTGACTTGCTATGAGAAATATGATTGCACCGGCCAGGAACTGATCAACCGCAGCATTATTCTCATCAACGGAGAACGGGTGGCATTAGACCTGCAACGAGCAGAAGTGGATTCAATCGCTGAATAGGCTTGATAGCAGCTCGATCAGCCTGCTGGACGTGTTATTTAAGGCAAAGGCAAGCGCCACAACAATCGCGGTGGCGCTTTTGCGGTTTACTCTACCTGTGCGCTCCAGAGCTGCGCGATCCCGTCCTGAGAAGTAAGATCGAGATGCCATCTTCGGTGCTCATCTACTTTGATGAAGTTTTTGGAGCTTTTGTGACGATTCCATGTTTGACCGCTATGCGCAACATGGGTACCACTATCCGGTAGTGATCTTCAACGCCTGCGCGATTACATCAATATATTTCAGCCCGGAGCCGGTATTGAAGAGCACGACTTTGTCCGTTGGTTTCAGATAACCTTCACGCAGCAATCGCTGATACGCAGGCAGGCAGGCGGCCCCTTCAGGAGAAGCAAACAGCCCTTCTTTGCTGGCCCATTCTTGTACTCCCGCCAGAATCTCCTCGTCCGATACTGACACCGCTGTCCCGCCGCTCTGCTTCAGGATGTCGAGAATAATGTAATCAGCGTAAGGCTTGGGCACGCGCAACCCGGCAGCAGATGTTTGCGCTCCCTGCCACACCTCAGCCACGGGCTTATGTTCATTCCAGGCTTTTACTACCGGAGCGCAGCCGGAGGCCTGCACAACGATCATCTTTGGGCGTTTGTAGCTGGCCGTCTTCTTGATCCAGCCGAGTTGCTCCATCTCGTCGAAGGCCTTCCACATGCCGATCAGTCCCACGCCCCCGCCAGTGGGATAAAAGATAGCGTCGGGCAGTTCCCAGTTGAGTTGCTCTGCCACTTCATAACCCATGGTCTTCTTGCCCTCAACGCGGAACGGTTCTTTAAGGGTAGAAATATCAAACCAGCCTTCAGCCTGTTTGCGCTCATTCACCATGCGTGCGCAGTCAGAGATCAAACCGTCGACCAATGTGACGCGTGCGCCATAAGACTTGCATTCGACGAGGTTCGCCAGAGGCACATCCTTGGGCATGAAGATGTGGGCTTCAATCCCTGCAGCAGCGCAATATGCGGCAAGAGCGCTGGCGGCATTGCCTGCGGAAGGTACCGCAAGCTTTTTCAGTCCGTATTGCCGTGCCATGGTCACGGCAGCGCAGAGACCACGAGCCTTGAATGATCCGGTTGGGTTGAGGCCCTCATCCTTTATATAGACGTTGGGGTTCTCGCGGCTGGGCAGCATGGGCGTGAAGCCTTCGCCCAGTGTGATCGGCACGTCGCCTGGAAGAACTTCACGGTAGCGCCACATGGTGGCGGGACGTCCGCGAAGAGAATCCGGCGTGAACTTGCCTTTCAGTGAGGCGAGATCAAAGCGCACATAAAGTGAGCCGCCATCTTTGGGACAAATGGTTTGCGGCTGCGCGCCGCTGATATGTTCTCCGCATTTGGAGCATTCAAGGTATGCGATCTGGGCCATGCTTGAGAGTTTAACAAACGCGTGCTTAGTGATACCTTTTCTCGCCTGCGGGTATTTCCACCGGCAACCTGTTTCGCGCGGTGGGCAAAGGGCACGTTGCATACGGGTTATAGGCGCAGGGTGGGTTGTAGGCCTTGTTGAAATCGATCTCGACCTTTCCATCCTTCGGCGGATCAGCATCAAGAAAGCGCGCTGCCTGATAGGTGTCTTTCTTGCTGGTGAGATCGCGAAAAACAATAAACAGCCCGCCGGAACCGTTGTCTTCCGCGTCGAGATGATATTCTTTGCCGCCAAGAGTGAAAGCTACATAGCCGAAAAAGTAAGTTGGTCCACGATCTCCGAGCATGTTCTTGATTTCAACTTCGCGCGGCTTGGGATAGGCGACAAAGCGGGCATTGAAGCGATAAGCTTCATTCACCGGATACCAGTGCAGGCCCTTGAAGTTCTTACGGAGTTCACTATTCTTGTCTTTCACTCGGATGGCATAACGCTTGCCGCTGGCGTGGACGAAGAAAACCAAATCACCGATGGCCAGGCGGTCCACTTTAGAGTCAGGACGCAGTTCCATGCTTTCAACAGGCTTACCGGCCAGTGTGATTGGCACGCCAGGATTCACATGAATGACAGTCTTGCCTGCATGAAAATCGAAATAGCCGGCCTTGGCCGGAACGTAACTATAGGGCAGCACAATTGCATTGCTGCTGTCAGATCCAAAGGTGTTTTCTCCTTCATGCAGCCACAAAAGGGCGGAAACGGTAAGCCAGCCATCATCGGCCTTAAGCGTCGCTTCATAAGACTGTCGCCACTTTTCCACGGATTGCTGGTAGGGAGAAACTTCTATGGCGCCAAGACATACACTGGCAGAAAGCAACAGCCACGCAAAGTGAGTACGCGGGAGCAGGCGCATGAGTTATTTCTTCTCCTCAGCTCCGGCTTCGCGCAGTGATTTGGGATCAGATAAGTTCTTGGGCGACGCTTTCTGCAGCGTATTCACCATGAGGCGTCCAGCGGCTGGCGTTCCTACTCTGTGGCCAATCACAACGTCCCGCGCAGAAACTTTTCTGCCATAAACTTTTTCCGTGGCGCTGTTGTCAGGACGAAGAGTTGATCCATCGAGGGAGATGCCGGCAAACAGCCCGCGTGAGCGTGAATAAGTAAGAATTTCAGCGTGCATCAAGACGTCAGTGGCAGCCTGGGCATCTCGGCCTTTGGGTCCGGCGGCTGCAGCCGCGTCAGCGCCCAGCTTGACCTTGCTCTTCAGGATGGAATCAATGCCTTTTGGATTGACCACAAGCAGCACAAAGTCAGTAGCCTGTCCGCCCAGTTGGAAACCGATGTTGCCGCCTTCCAGCGCAACCATTGCAGGCGGCCCCCATGCTCCGGTAAACGTGCCTCCGCCACGGCACGTCATGGCGCCACGGCCATAATTCGCGCCAACGCCCAGGGCAAGTTTCTTCACTGAGGGAATCACGATCACGCATTCAGATTTGTCCAGAACTGTCTTGGGAATGTTGTCTGGGATGTTCAGGATTTCCATCAGGACTTCGCCGGCATGGCGCAGGCGATCGGCTTCATGCTGCTGTGCCTGCGCGCCGGTACAAAGCAGAAGTGCTGCGACTGCGAAACTGAAAATCTTCTTCATGTATGTCCCTCTTTAAATATCTTTTGAGCCTCTGCAACTTCCCAACAAGACTGACGGCATTTCACAATTTCAGGGTGTGACCGTTCGCGATCATATAAACTTTATCACCTCTGGAGGAGCAGATGCGGCTACGAGCACGAGTCTTATGGTTTCTGTTAATCCCCGCGATTTTAGTGTCATTAGCACAGGCCCGCGTCGTCCGGGTTGAGATTACCTCGCGTGGGGACATACAGGAAGGCAAGCCATTTGGAAACGCCGGCGCCTATGAAAAAATCGTTGGACGCGTGTACTTCGCCGTTGATCCATTGAACCTGCACAACCGGCAGATTGTTGATCTCGATAAAGCGCCGCGCAATGCCCATGGCGAAGTCGAGTTCTCTGCCGATCTGTATCTGCTCAAGCCCAAAGACATGGCCAGGGGAAACCAGGCAGTGCTCTTTGAAGTTTCCAACCGCGGCGGGCGCGGGATTCTCGCGCTTGTAAATGGCCGCAACGGAGAATTTGGCGATGGCTTCCTTATGCGCCAGGGATACACAATCGCGTGGGTAGGATGGGAGTTTGATCTTTCCAGCCAGGGCGAGCGCCTGCGGCTCACTGCGCCCATAGCGCATGATCCTGGCGGAAAAGAAATTCACGGCCTTGTACGCACCGATTTTACTCCGGCAGAGAAGCGCGACGACATGCCGCTGGGACACATTCTGCTCGGCCCGGACGGTGGCAATAGCTATCCCGTGGATGATCCGGCGAGCGAAAAGAATAAATTGACGGTAAGAGATACGCCTGCCGGAGACAGGAAAACGATTTCCCGATCTGAATGGGGTTTTGGTCACATCGTTGATGGCCAGCTTATACCCGATCCACATTACGTTCATTTGAACAGCGGTTTTGTCCCGGGCCGGATTTACGAACTGGTCTATACAGCCAAAAACCCAGCAGTCGTCGGTGTGGGACTGGCTGCCGTGCGAGATTTTCTCTCCTACTTAAAATACGATCCACAGGCAACTGCGCCGGTGAAACGCGTTTATGCCGTTGGAATTTCGCAGAGCGGGCGCTTTCTGCGTCACTTTGTCTATCAGGACTTCAACGCCGATGAGCAAGGCCGACAGGTGATGGATGGCGTGATCGCTCACGTTGCGGGAGCGGGGCGAGGAAGTTTTAACCATCGCTTTGCGCAGCCTTCACGCGATGCACAGCCGATGTCCAGCCTCTTCTTCCCCACTGATCTCTTCCCTTTCACGGACTTGCCCGAAAAAGATCCCGATACCGGCGACAAGGCAGGTTTGCTGGACGCGGTTACAAAATCGAAGACTGTACCCAAGATTTTCTATACCAACACGTCATATGAATACTGGGGACGCGCTGCGTCTTTGATTCACACGACGGCAGACGGGAAGCAGGACGCGCCGCTGGCGACCAATACGCGCATTTACTTTCTGGCCGGACTTGAACACATCACCGTGCCATTTCCGCCCGACAATCGCGTTGGAGGAAATCCTGACTACACCGCGCAGCAGAAGGCCAATCCCAATCCCATTCAGTGGTATTGGCGCGCACTAATTACTGATATGAACGATTGGGTGAAGGACAGTAAGGAGCCACCGCACAGCACGTATCCGAAAATCGCAGACAAAACGCTGGTTATGCTGGCGCAATGGAAGTTTCCGAAAATTCCCGGCGTCAATACGCCACATGAGGTGAGTCTGGCTTACCACATCGACCGGCAAGTGAAATTTAGAAGTTTGGGCGCCCATGATGATGAAGTTATTACTGTCGAGCCGCCCCGGGTCGGCAATCCCTTTGGCGTGCTTGTCCCGCAGAGTGACGCAGACGGCAACGATCTGGGTGGCGTGAGACTGCCTGAGCTGCAAGTCCCACTCGCGACGTATACAGGATGGAACCTGCGCGATCCGAGCATCGGCGCGCCGGAGCAGCGCGTGAGTTTTCTGGGATCATGGATTCCATTAGCGAAGACGGCGGAAGAACGCAAGAAATCAGGCGACCCGAGGGTGTCGGTCGCGTAGCGATACAAATCGCAGCAGGAATACATGAGCAAGTTTGAGGAAGCAGCGAAGAAGCTGATCGAGCAGCGGTTCCTGCTGCAGGAAGATCTAGCGGCGATTCTGGAGCGAGGCAAGCTTGAGTGGAAGACAATCGTGGGAGAGTAGTGTATGTACGGAATACGTGCGCTGCCTGGCCGGCCAGCATATCCGTTTATCGAGCAAACTTATTCCCACCAACTGGAGATGGTGCGGCCTTCTTCCCTTGGATTAGCCGAGGTGCCTTTGCTGCCGGATGGCTATGCCCTGCGCCAGCTTCGCAGCGGAGATGAAGTACCGTACGACGATCTCTTCCACCTAGCCTTTGCCGATGAAGGCAGATTCCAGGAAACGATCGAAGGGACACTACCTGGTGGCTTCTTTGTGGTTGAGCACCTGGCCTCGCATGAGCTTGTAGCTTCGTGTGTGGCTATGCGCGGCAGTAGTTCACCCAGGCATAAAGCCGGTCAACTGGGTTGGCTGGTCACTGATCCATCACATACGCGAAAAGGCCTGGGGACGATCATCACCGCATCAGTGACGAACCGGTTAGTTGCGGAAGGCTATCAGCGCCCATTTCTTGGAACAGAAGACTTTAGGATTGCGGCAATTTCAATTTACCTTGATCTTGGATGGCGTCCTCACATTTACCGCGACGATATGGAGCCTCGCTGGCGGAGCATCTATGGCTGCCTGGGACGCGAGTTCCTGAGAGACTGATACTTGACCCCTCACGATTTGTACAACAACCCTCTGTTTGCGATATGATTCGCGGTCAGCCTTCCTATTACCCGCAGGAGTATTCCCGATGAAGACACTGTTTAAGATGATTTTTGTATTGGTCCTGGCGCTGTGCGTTCCCGCGCTACTCATAGCCCAGAGCAAGACCGGCGATCGCACCAAGAAAAGCGGCAGTGGCAACGCGCAAAAGCCGCTGGCAAATTCGGAGAAGAAAACGTCTGATGCTGGTGACAAAGACGCAAAATCCACAACGCCAACCAAGCTCGAAGACAACAAGTCCAAAGACCCACTGGAGAATGTGAAGTTCCGCAATCTGGGTCCGGCAGTTGGTGGCGGGCGCGTGACGTCGGTCGTCGGTATTCCAGGCAAGCCCAACATTTATTACGTTGGCGCGGCGGGCGGTGGCGTCTTTATGACTCAGGATGGCGGCCTCTCATGGAAGCCAATCTTTGAGAAAGAACCCACAGCTTCCATTGGAGCCATTGCGATTGCGCCTTCCAACCCGAACCTGATCTGGGTAGGAACCGGCGAGAAGAATATCCGCAATGACGTGATTACTGGCAAGGGAATCTTCTTCTCTCCTGACGCGGGCACCACGTGGAAACATATGGGCCTGCGCGATGCCGGGCAGATCTCAAACATCGCAATTGATCCGCGCGATCCCAACACGGTCTTCGTCGGCGTGCTGGGCCATGCCTGGGGACCGAATGCCGATCGCGGCGTTTTCCGCACCACGGATGGCGGCAAAACATGGCAGAAGATCCTGTTCATTGACGAAGACACCGGCGCAAGCTCGTTGATCATGGACCCGGGCAATCCCATGGTGCTCTTTGCCGGAATGTGGCGGGTGCGGCGTTATCCCTGGGCGCTTGAATCGGGCGGGATCAGCGGCGGCATCTTCCGGTCGACCGACGGCGGCAATACGTGGAAGAAGCTGACAGAAGGCCTGCCGACAGAACCAACCGGCCGCATAGGGCTGGGCGCAGCTCCCAGCAATCCCCGGCACGTTTATGCCCTGGTGGAAAATAAAAAAGGCACGCTCTACGACACCAACGATCTGGGCGACCATTGGAAAATGGTAAGCAATAACCACAATCTAGCAGCACGTGGATTTTATTTCAGCGAACTAGAAGTTGCGCCGAATGACGAGAACAAAGTTTATTTCATGTCATTCAACGTAATGCTCTCTGAGGACGGCGGCAAGACGGCGCGCAACACCACGCCTCGCGTGCATGTTGACCATCATGCGCTGTGGATCGACCCGGAAAACCCGAACCGGATCATCAACGGCAATGATGGCGGCGTTTATGTGAGCGGCGATGCGGGAAAAACCTGGCGCTACCTGGACAACCTACCGATCGAGCAGTTCTATTCCGTTGCCGACGACGACGAGACGCCTTACAATCTGTGCGGCGGCTTGCAGGACAACAATGGCTGGTGTGGACCTTCGAACAGCCTGAGCCGCGGCGGCATCAGCGGCTTTGAGTGGTACACGGTGACCGGCGGCGACGGCGAATACGTTGTCCCGGCGCGCGGCAAAGGTACGCATGTGGTTTACACGGATTCGCAGAACGGGTCAATCCAGCGCGTGAGCAATGATACGGGCATGTCAAACTTCATCCGTCCGTACTTGCAGGGCGTGCAATCCATGAAGCCTTCGGACTTAAAGTATCGGTTTAACTGGACGTCACCGATAGCGGTTTCTATGACCAATCCGAATGAAGTCTATCTGGGCGGCAACGTGTTGTTCCGGTCCACCGATGGCGGAAAAAACTGGAATCCGATCAGTCCGGACCTTACTCGCAACGACAAAACGAAACAGCAAAGTAGCGGCGGCCCAATCTGGCTGGACCTGAGCGGCGCGGAAACAGTTGGCGCGATTCTTTCCATGTCGATTTCACCGGTGGATCCCAAGACGATCTGGGCGGGCACGGACGATGGTCTGGCGCAGGTGACGCGCGAAGGCGGCCAAAACTGGATGAACGCCACTGCCAACATCGCGAACCTGCCGCAGTGGGGCCGTTTGCAACAGGTTGAGGCTTCGCCCATCGATGCCAACACCGCATATATCGCAGTGGACTTCCACGAGGTGGAAAACAACAAGCCATACGTTTACAAGACCCACGATGGCGGCAAGACGTGGACTTCAATTGCAGCCGGCCTGCCTCAAGAGGATCCCGCGCGCGTGATTCGCGAAGATCCGAACAAGAAGGGCTTTCTGGTGCTGGGCACGGACACGAGCCTGTTCTATTCGAGTGACGATGGCGCCCATTGGACGCAGATCAAGAGCGACTTCCCCACTGCCTCAGTCTATGACATCAAGTTCATCAAGAAGTCACATGACCTGGTGGTGGCGACACACGGGCGGGGCCTGTTCGTGCTGGATGACATCACGCCGCTGGAAGAAAGCGGCTCCGAATTGGCGCGGAGTGATTTCCACTTGTTCCCTTTGTCTCCTGCTATTAATTGGCACAACTGGAACAAGCACGGCTTTACCAGCGGCGGATATGTTGCTCCCAATCCAATGAGCGGCGCCGTGATCACTTACTGGCTGCCAAATGAAATAAAAGAAGACACCGGTGGACCGCCCAGGCGCAGACCCAACGGCGAGACAGCGGTAAAAATCACCGTGACGGACAGCAGCGGGCAGGTGGTCCGCACCATGTATGGACCAACAAAGTACGGACTGAATCGTGTGGCGTGGAACCTGCGTTATGACGGGCCAAA
>JBAVUZ010000384.1:0-3628 GCA_049697035.1 Candidatus Angelobacter sp.
TGGAGAGATCCATGCGGAAAACCTGGAGCCGCATGGCGCACGCATATTGCTGGAATTGCCGGTGGAAGCGGCCGCACTCGCGGCCCAAAGCATCTGAGGAAACACGAAGCCGTTTGTCTGGGGTACAGCCTGCCCATAGACACACAAACTTAACCGATCGCGCGTGAATGTGGGCCTGCGCCGCGCTAAATGTTGAAACGCGAGTAAAGCATTATTCCCGCAATCACGAAAAACAACAAGGCAGAGCCCGCGCCACACACTTTGACCCAGGGTTCAATCCTGTTCATCTTTACGATCAGGTCCTGTTGCTCTTTGGCCATATGAGCTTCAGAATTTCCCAGGAATAATTGATCATCTTCGTGCATGGAAAGGGTGCTGCGATAGATCAGAAGTACGATCAGCACGACTGTTAAACCGGCCCAAAGAATGAGGAGAGGCGTCATCATGGAACACCACCTTGAATTCGGCCGGTTCCGCTTACAGAGAGGCCGCAACCGCCGGTCACGGCGAGGGTGTAGGTGGAACCTTTACGGGCATTATAAGCCTGCAAGAGGCAGGAAAATCCAGTATTTTTGTGAGTACCTCGATCGGGGACTCGCAGTAAATGGTTGAGGGTGACGGCTGAGTGGGGAAAGAAGACGGGTAGCCGGAAAAACCGTGCGACCCGTGAGTGCTTTGGTTCATCTAAGCATGAGAAGCCCAATAGAATCAGCAATGAACCCGTGTATAATAGGGTTTGCAGTCAGCGCCAAAGGAGACGATAAAATGGCTACCACCACGACCCCAAACGTAGAAACTACTCCTAAATTGCCGGTAAATCTGACTCCCACGGCAGTGACTAAGGTCAAGGAGATTATGGGCCAGCAGAATCCCGTGCCGGCAGGTTTGCGTATCGGCGTTGTTGGCGGCGGCTGCTCCGGCTTCTCCTATTCCATGTCGTTTGAGAACGCGCCGGGCGTCATGGACAAGGTCTATACCTTTGACGACCTGAAAGTTTATGTGGATGCCACCTCGGCCATGTATCTGAATGGCTGCGTCGTGGACTTTGTGGAGACCCTGGAAGCCTCGGGCTTTAAGTTTGAGAATCCGAACGTGAAGAGCACGTGCGGTTGCGGATCTTCCTTCAACGTGTAACGGAGAGATTGTTTTCGAAGAAATTGAAAGCCTCGTCGCATGACGAGGCTTTTGTATTGTGTGCCGAACATGTTCGACAGCTTGGGGGTGCAAGTCCCCTGTTCAACCTGGCGGAGGTGAAGGACTAGAGAAGCGCAAGGGCGTCGTCGTGAGGCGGGGTCTGAAAGAAGCGTGGATCAAAAGCGCGAGCCGATGAACAAGAACCGGATGAAGAGGCCTACGGTGCAGGGCGAGCGGGCAATGGACCGCGAAGCCCATATCCACCAAGTGCACTGGTGGTAAATCCGGCGGTTGTGCGCGGAAGGCGGGCGAACTTACTTCGGGAGACCCGCTGCATGTCACGGAGTCGTGACTGGGAGTGGAGCGATCCATTCCGACCGTGCAGGGGGAGTCAGCAGAGGGCATAGTAGGCCGATGAGGTCGAAGGCCCAAACAGTAAGGAGTGGCGAGTAGGACGCAGGACTCGATGAGCGACAAGCGGCAGAAAAACCGGCTACAGATGTTGCTGGCCTTCACCGAGGAGGGGCGGAGTGAAGCTCCAAGGTCTCCCCGGGAAGGGACCGAATCGTTCACGGCGAACTGCGAAAGCGAAAGCCCAGCTAGAGTCGAGCAGTTGATGGAAGAGGTCTGCGGGCGGGAGAACTGCCTGCGGGCGTTACGACGAGTGAAGGCCAATAAGGGGAGTCCGGGAATCGACGGCATGCGTGTCGGGGAATTGCCTGGCTACCTGAAGCAGCACTGGCCAGATTTGCGGGAACAGTTGCTGAGAGGAACGTATCGGCCGCAGCCGGTGAGGCGCGTGGAAATAGCCAAGCCAGACGGAGGGGTGCGCAAGCTGGGCATTCCTACGGTGCTGGATCGTTTCATCCAGCAGGCGGTGATGCAGGTTCTGCAAAGCAAGTGGGACGCGACGTTTTCCGAACACAGTCACGGTTTTCGTCCGCAGCGCTCGGCGCATCAGGCGGTGGCCAAGGCGCAGCAGTATATCGCCGAGGGTCATCGTTGGGTGGTGGATATCGATCTGGAAAAGTTTTTCGATCGAGTGAACCACGACCGACTGATGGCGGCGATAGCGCGGCGGGTGAGCGACAAGAGGATGCTCGGATTGATTCGAGCCTTCCTGGAGTCGGGCGTGATGGAGAACGGTTTGGTCAGTCCGGTGGACGAAGGAACTCCGCAAGGAGGGCCACTCTCGCCACTGCTGTCGAACCTAGTGCTCGATGAACTCGACCGGGAGTTGGAGCGGCGTCAGCATCGCTTCGTGCGCTACGCGGATGATTGCAATATCTACGTGGCCAGCGAACGGGCAGGGAAACGAGTCATGCAAAGCGTGACAGGTTTCCTGCGACGGCGACTCAAGCTCAAGGTGAATGAGACCAAGAGCGCGGTGGCCAGACCGCAGGAGCGGAAGTTTCTGGGCTTTAGCTTTACCAACGGAATCCGGCCCAAACGGCGTATCGCGCCTAAGGCTTTGTTGCGTTGCAAGCAAAGAGTACGGGAACTGACGCGCCGGACACGAGGGGTGAGTGTGGAGCAGATGACGGAGGAACTCGCCAGCTATTTACGAGGTTGGAAGGGTTATTTCGGCTACTGCCAAACACCCTCGGTGTTGCGAACGTTGGAAGCATGGATGCGACGCAGGTTGCGATCTGTGATCTGGAAGCAGTGGAAGCGGGGCACGGTGCGGTTCGAGAAGCTGCGCCAAAGGAACATCGGTGCTGACCTGGCGAGACAAACCGCTGGCAGCGCCCATGGTCCTTGGCGACTGTCGGACAGTCCAGCTTTGCAGTCCGCTCTTTCGATTGCTTACTTTGACTCGCTCGGACTTCCACGCCTGCTGGACGTCAACTAGCGTAACCGAACTGAACCGCCGTATGCGGACCCGCATGTACGGTGGTGTGGCAGGGGAGAGCAGGTGACTGCTCCCCCTATGCCGATTAGTTCTGCGGTGTCGGCGGCGGAGTTCCCACTGGTGTGGGCTGTGCTGTAGTGCCCGGAGCATTTTGAGATCCAGGAGCGCCAGAGCCTCCTGTCGTAGTTCCTCCCGCCCGCGGCGCTGCAACGGTCACGCCGCTACCGCCGCTCTGTTCCAGGCGCAAGTCGTAGACGAAGTACCATTCGTCGTAATGGTCTTTGTCGTTGAATTCTTTGATCCCCTGTTTCTTGCTGACGCTGGCTACTCCCATGATTTGGCCACCGCCCACGGTCTGTCCATTTCCAATCGGGTTAGTGATCAAGGTATTGGGTAACGCGGAGTTGTTTGCACCTCCGGCTGCAGTGTTTGGACCTCCGGCTGCAGTGTTTGGACCTCCGGCTCCAGCGTTTGGACCTCCCGATGCGAACAAGCTGGGATTTGCGCTTCCGCTGCCGGAAAGCCCTGGATTCGGAGCGGGAATGTTGACCTGCGCTTCACCCACGTGCACCATTTTCCAGTCTGACTCGCCGGTCATGGGATCTACATATTTTTTGCGCAGGAAACGAATGTGGTTGGTGT
>JBAVUZ010000385.1:0-9409 GCA_049697035.1 Candidatus Angelobacter sp.
AGGCAGCGCAACATGTCCTAGTACAAGCGCGAGTCTTGCCAGCGCTGCCGGCAACGGAGCGGGCAGAAAAGCGTGTACAACCTGGTACAGGGTCGCCATCGCGTCCGGCAAAAGCATTCCATTTGCACAGCCTTCAGGGACCGGCCAGGACTTTGGAACTGATGGCGGTGTTCATAACTTCCTGCGCTACCTGGAAGACTGGGGCGGGGCCAAATTGATCTATGAGGGATCTCTGGTGAGTCTCTATTCCGCACAATATGGGGTGGGAACGTTCAAATGCTGCAATATGGTCTATAGCCCGCCGGATCGTCGATACGAATTCGACACTGACTTCACAGATCCCAGCAAGATGCCTCCGGGAACCCCGCGATTTGTTGACGTGGTGAACGTTGACATGGTGCAGGACCTGAAGCCCAGATAGAAGATAAGCGCAGGCCGTTATTTCAATCCTGCGGTAAAGTGCGTGTGGCCATAAGTGCCGGTCATTCTGATCGGCACTTCCGCGCCCGCGCCTTTTTCCTTTTTCTTGTAAAACGGATCAAGCACTTTCAGGAAGATTGATTTCGCTCCCGTGGAAGCCTGCGAGACAGTCGCGAGCATGCGCATTTTGCCTCGCATATCTATACGCTTGGTGAGCAGATTGTACGTGCCTTTCATGTCAGCGTCCGCGCCGGGCACCGCGAATGAGACGGTTGAAAATGTCGCCATCCCGTCTTTCATTACCACGTCTCCCTTCAGGTCAGTTAGCACGCGCTCAAAACCGCTTTCGTCGTCGTCCTGATCGTAATCCTTCTGTTTGTCTTTTTTTCCTTCAGCGCGTTCACTGAGCTGGTCAACATCTTTCTGCGTATTGGTAGACGTGAAGCGCGCACGGCCGATACTGAAATTCCCGGTCAAGCGCACCCGCTCTTTAAACGGTCGATGCTCCGCTGGAAGCACAGCGTGGGTTTGGAAAACAACCGGGCCAACAAGAGGTGAGGTCTTGGCGTCAGAGAAGAGAAGTATCAGGTCCTGGATCTCACCCTGGCCATGCGTTACGTCAAGAGTTACGGTCTTGGGTTTGCCGGAAACGCTGCCATGGGCGAGCAGATTGGTGTTGCCCAGCCTCGCCTCGAGCGAAGGCAGGACAAGATCGCCACTTTTCATGTCCAGCTCTCCACGAAACTGCGTGCTCAGGTGAAACGGATGCCCACTCTTTTTCACTTCAAAGTCAGGCGTGTCCGTCATTCCGGCCAAGTTTAACTTTTCCAGATTTCCTGAGAATTCACCGCGCGAAGAGACAATTCCACCCAGAGCTTTGAAAACGCCCAGATCAGCCCGCGTTAGCACGTATTTGCCTGAAATTGGCGTGCTCCTCACTGTTTCTTTCTGGTCTCTCCATGGACCTATGGAGCCGCTGGACTCCACTTCGCCCGGAGGAACGGGAAGATGGAGTGACACCTGAAATGGCACGGCATTCCGTCCTCCAATCTCGTGGAAAAGCGCATGATGAATCTGGAAGACTAGTTTGTTCTCTCCGGCGTGGCCCGTCGCTAGTTCAAGCACGGCGTTGTCCGCACGCAGCTCTTCAATGATGGTCTGATCGCTGCCTGAGCTCGCTTGACTGTGCAGGTTTGCGCCCTCATGGGGAACCTGAATGCGCAGACCATCGGCGATGATCCTCCTGATCCTTCCCGGCTTGCTCAACAGCCCGGAGAACGTGCTTTCAATGGTCAGCTTGCGGATCGTAATGATCGGTTCGGGCTGCTTTTGTCCCGCTGCGGAACCCTTCTCACGAAACACAACGTCTTCAGCAATACATCCGGGAAAAGGAAAATACGTGCTGTAAAAGCCCCGCATCTCCACTTGCGCGGACGATGCCCGTTCCAGCCGTTTGATCATGGCTTCCCTGGTAAAAGGCCACTTCACTGCCATGATGGCGAGAAACATCACGGCGCAGATTGAAACAGCCAACAGGACCCAACGAAACCTTTGAGCAGGTGCTCTTGTGGCGGCGGTTTTTTCAGGAAGTGCGACTTCTGTTGGCGGCATGGCTATCTAGTTGGATGCCGAATTTCAGGAGCATTGGAGCAGCGGCTCTGCTTTTTGGGAAAGGAGACAAGAACCTTACCACTGATTCCACGGATGACGGTGATTTTCACGGATCTGAAAGAAATTCATGACCGGCTCGACATCGCAGTCGCGGACGCTTACGGCTGGCCAACGAACTTACCGAATGATGAAATTCTCCAACGGGTCGTAACCTTAAACGCGGAACGAACTCGCGAAGAGCAGAACGGGACCATCCGCTGGCTTCGTCCTGAATACCAGCAGCCCCAGGCAGTTGCCGTTCAGACTGGTCTGGGCATAACGGCAGAGCAACCCGCAGCCGTTACACGTGCCAGAAGAATGCAATGGCCCGCCGGACTCTCAGAGCAGGTGCAACTCGTCAAAGACGCCCCCCGCGGCAATCAGATACTTGGCGTTGACGATCTCTCGCCAGCAGATTCATTCGCGCCCGCCGGTCGCGCGTCCAGGAAATATTGGAAACGCTCGCCGCCCTCGGCCAAATCCGCCGTGTCAATGATCGCTTTGTGATCTGACCCAAATCCATCCACTGCAAGTCAAAGGGAACGGTGTCTGGCTGCCGGCTACCGGGCAGCAGCGGTGGGACTTTGCGGTCTCAGGTCTTTCACCGAATCGACGCGGCAAGAGTACCTAAGTCTTGGCTTTCCGGCGGCGAAAGTTGTATTCTCAATGCAATTTTCGAGCGGCTTCCGGGCCCCTCAAGCTGTGCCCATGGCGTTGAGACAACCGAATACACCCCGTGATCCACAAGTCACGGCTGCGGCTATTGCTGAGACGGCGGAGCATGCGCTCGTCCAGCACAAGCTTGTACTGGAAACCTTACTGGAGAGCACCGCGGACTTCATCTACATGAAAGACCGCGAAGGCCGGTATGTATTCGCCAATTCGGCCGCCGCGCATTCGGTGGGCATGAGCCCGCAGGAAATGATCGGTAAAGACGACCGCGCCCTGTTTCCTGAAGAGCATGCCCGGCACATCATGGAAAAAGACCGCCAGATCATGGCGAGTGGGATTTCTGAAGTGTTTGAGGAGACACGAGCCTACGCCGGTGGCGTGCGGCATCTGCATTCTTCCAAGAACGTTTGCCGTGATTCCGCAGGAGCGGTGATTGGCATTGTGGGGATTTCCCGAGACATTACGGAACTCAAGCGCGCGGAAGAAGCGCTGAATGCCAGTGAATTGAATGCAGCCGGCGCGCGCATGGCCAACGCGCTGGCCCATGAGATCAATAATCCGCTGGCCGCGCTTACCAATGCGCTTTTTCTGCTGCGGGAAAGTAATGGATCAGTGCCGTCCGACGAGCTGCTTGGCTCCGCGCAGGAATCGCTATGGCGCATCACCAAGATTACGCGCCAGATGATCGGTCTGTATAACCGCACCGCCGCTGCACAGCATATCCAGGTGCAGGACGTGGTGAAAGATACGCTGGCGAACCTGGATTCGCGCAGCAGGAAAAAAGGCATCCGCTTTGAAACGAACCTTTCTCCCTGCGAGTTTTACGGGATTCACGCAGACCTGCGCCAGCTAATTACCGCGCTTATGGAAAACGCGGTTGAGAAGAGCCGCAGCCTGGTCCGGATAAAACTCTACAGCCCGAACTTGGGCGGCGAAGGTTCACGGCGCGAATTCCGTCTCATCATTGCCGACGATGGTCCCGGCATCGCGCCAGAGCATCGCGACCGCATCTTTGAGCCGTTCTTTTCCACCAAGCCGGAAAAAGGCAGCGGCCTGGGGCTGTGGATGGCGCGCGGGATCGCCAATAAATATGGCGGCAGCATCCGCGTGCGGAGCAGCACCGCCGAAGGAGCTTCATGGACATGCGTTGCGGTAAAGATGCCGTCGAAAAGGGCCTTCTCAGGAAAAATGAGATAACTTATGCCGACTATTGCTCGCCGTCCGATGCAATTTGATCAACTTGCCGCCGCATGACACTGGGTACGCTCTTAAGCGTTTGCGGGCGCCGTTGGCGTGGAGACCACTGAAGCGCAAAATGCGCAACGTCGCGCGGCAATGGGAATTTCGCTCAGGCATTCCGGGCACTTCTTGCTCGTGGGATCGGCCGGAATGGCGTTGCGCGCGGCACGGGCTTTCCAGGCATTCATCGGCGCGATCATAAAGAAGTAAACCGCCACCGCAACCAGCAGGAACGCGATCAGCGCGTTCAGGAAGATGCCATAAGAAATCACTGCGCCGTTGATGAAGAAGTTAAGCGCCGAAAAATCCGGCTTGCCCACAATGGCTGCAATCAGCGGCGTAAGAATGTTGGTGACAAACGCTGTGACAACCGCGCCAAACGCCGCGCCAATTACCACGGCCACGGCCAGGTCCAGTACGTTGCCCCGCAAGATGAACTGCCGGAAACCTTTGAACATGGATGCTCCTCTCTTTGACTGCGGCAGAATGATACAGCAAACGGGCCGCAGACATCATGACATCTGATGCCGGATTGCCGGTTCGCGTCATTTATAATCGAGCGTTTACACCTACGAGGTTCAGCCACACAGTGTCCTTTGAAGATAGCGTTTACCAGTTGCGGCAGCAGAAGCTGCGCGATATTGAAGCCCTGGGCCAGCAGGCTTATCCGCACAAGTTCGCGTTTACTCACACCGTGCCGCAGATCCTGGCCGAATTTGGCCATAACACCGCAGAAGAGCTGGAACAGGGCCGCGTTCCGGTAAAAGTGGCGGGACGCATCATTTCCATACGCCTGCAGGGCAAGGCCGGTTTCGCTCACCTGCAACAGGGCGGAAAGCGGCTCCAGATCTACGTAAAGCTTGATTTTGTGGGCGAAAAAGGTTTCGCCTTGTACAAGCTGCTCGATCTGGGCGACCACATTGGGGTGAGCGGTTATCTCTTTCGCACCCGCACCGGTGAGCTGACGATCCATGCGGAGGACATCACCTTTCTGGCCAAAGACTTTCTGCCGCTGCCGGAAAAATGGCACGGCCTGAGCGACGTGGAATTGCGCTATCGCCAGCGCTACGTTGATATGGTGATGAACCAGGATGTGCGTGAGGTCTTCGTAAAGCGCAGCAAAGTGGTGCAGTCCATCCGCCGCTTTCTGGACGCCCGCGATTTCGTTGAAGTGGAAACGCCGATGATGCAGCCCATTGCCGGAGGCGCAACCGCGCGCCCGTTTGTTACACACCACAACACGCTTGATGTCGATCTTTTCCTTCGCATTGCGCCTGAGCTTTACCTGAAGCGGCTGGTGGTGGGCGGGCTTGAGCGCGTTTATGAGATCAATCGCAACTTCCGCAATGAGGGCATCTCCACGCAGCACAACCCTGAGTTCACCATGCTGGAGTTTTACCAGGCTTACGCTGACTATCACGACATGATGCAGCTCACGGAAGACATGCTGGCCCAGGTGGCACAAGACGTGAACGGCACAACCAAAGCCACGTTCGACGGCAAGGAATTCGATTTTGCTGACTGGCAGCGGCTCTCCATGCGAGAAGCGATCATTAAATACTGGCCGGAAGCCGCCGCGCCCAAGCCGGAGATTGCGGACTTCGCGACGCATGAATCCGTCGGCGCACTGGTGAAACGCCTGAACGCCAGCCACACGCCGCACATGCCTTACGATCCTAAAGAGCCTGCGGGCAAAACGATTGCAGCGATGTTTGAGCACGTGGCGGAACACCACTTGATTCAGCCGACGATTCTCTACGACTTTCCAGTCGCCATCTCGCCTCTGTCCAAGAACAAGCGCGACGAACCCGACTGGGTGGAACGCTTTGAAGTATTCATTGGCGGTCTGGAGATTGGCAATGCCTTCAGCGAGCTGAACGATCCGGAAGAGCAGCGTCGCCGCTTTGAGCAGCAGCTAAAAGAAAAAGAGCGCGGCGATGAAGAAGCCCACGCCATGGACGAAGACTATATCCGCGCGCTTTCTTACGGGCTTCCGCCGACCGGAGGCGAAGGCATTGGAATTGACCGGCTGACCATGCTGCTGACCGACTCGCGCTCCATTCGCGACGTGATCTTGTTCCCGCTCCTGCGCAAGCAGCAAGAGCAGGCGGAGGAATCCGAAGGCGAAAAGCCGAAGGAAGCCTGAGAAGATCGCAGTCATCGCCGGACTCGCGCGTCATCGCCGTGATCGAAGAAAGCAAAAATGAGCCCCGAATCAACGCGAAAGGCAAGAATTTATTGGGATTCCTGTTCATTCGCGCAAATTCGCGGCAGGATTTTCTGATTACGGCGATGTCGGCGATGACGTGCGATTACGGCGATCTTTGTTCCTCCGCTTACTCCTTTCCTCCGTGTTTCAAAGGTTTTCTGAAAGAGCGTTTAAAATAGAAGAGATGCCGACCGGCTCTGAAATTCGCGAGAAATTCCTGCGCTTCTTTGAAAGCAAAGGCCACAAGCGCGTGCACTCATCGTCGCTGGCGCCCGCCAACGATCCCACGCTGCTCTTCACCAACGCTGGCATGAACCAGTTCAAGGACGTCTTCCTGGTACTGGAGAAGCGCGACTACAACAAGGCAGCTACATCACAGAAGTGTGTCCGAGCGGGCGGCAAGCACAATGATCTTGAAAACGTGGGCTTTACCAAGCGCCACCACACGTTCTTTGAGATGCTGGGCAATTTCAGCTTTGGCAGTTACTTCAAGGCGGAAGCAATCTCCTATGCATGGGAGTTGGTGACGGCTTCTGAATGGTACGGCATTTCCCGCGACAATCTTTACGTGACCATCTTCAAGGGCGAGCAGGGCATCCCGCGCGATGACGACGCGGAAAAGCACTGGCGCGCCGTGGGCGTTCCCAAAGAGCGCATTTTTGAAATGGGCATGAAGGACAACTTCTGGCAAATGGGAGATACCGGTCCTTGCGGCCCGTGCAGTGAAATCCATTTCGATATGGGCCCTGCCGCTTCCGACGAAGGCCACGCTGACTGCATGTTTCCCTGCGACTGCGGCCGCTACGTGGAAATCTGGAACCTGGTCTTCATGCAGTTTGATCGTGACAACACCGGTACGTTGAACCCGCTGCCGCGGCCTTCCATCGATACCGGCATGGGTCTGGAGCGCGTCACCTCTGTCCTGCAAGGCAAAATTTCCAATTACGATACTGACCTCTTCATGCCTCTGCTGGCAGCCGCCGCAAAGCTCACGGGCATCGATCTGGAAAAGGAACTGGCGGCGGAAAAAGGTTCGCGGTCAGCGGCCAGCCTGCGCGTCGTCGCTGATCACGCACGCGCGGTGACATTCCTGATTTCAGATGGGATTCTGCCTGCGAACGAAGGCCGTGGTTATGTGCTGCGCAAAATCCTGCGCCGTGGCATACGCCACGGACGCCTGCTCGGCGCCACCAAGCCGTTCATGCATGAAATGGTGAAGGCCGTTCGCGACCTGATGAAAGATGCTTACCCTGAACTGGTGGAGCAGGCGGAACGTGTTTCCAAAATCGTTTTTGAAGAAGAGCGCCGCTTTGCAAACACGCTGGACGCCGGCCTGGCTCGGCTTGAGGCTGACCTAAAGACATTGCGCAAAGAAAAGGCTGACAGCCAGAAGGCCGTCCTCGCACGCGATCCCCTGGGCGAGCAAGGAATGTCTCGCGCGGAACTGGCGCAGCATCAGTATCAGAGCGCCCGCGAGCTGCGCTATCGCGGCGAAGATGCTTTCAAGCTGTATGACACGTTTGGCCTGCCCTTTGATTTCATCATGGACACCTGCCGTGACGCCGGAATCAGCGTGGACGTGGAAGGTTTTGAGCGCGCCATGCAGGCGCAGCGTGAGCGCGCAAAAGCGTCATGGAAAGGCGGATCAAAACAGACCGCAGCGCCCGTTTATCGCGACCTGAAGAAGACCGAGTTTGAAGGCTATCGCGCCATGCGATCGAAAGGCAGTGAAGTTCTTGCCGTCGTAAAAGATGGTCAGGGTGTCAAAGCGCTGAACCCGGACGAAGAAGGCGAGGTCGTTCTCGACCACACGCCTTTTTATGCCGATTCAGGCGGGCAGGTCGGCGACATCGGAATCCTTTACGACGAAACGCACTCAAGCATCGTGGCCGAAGTGAATGGATGCTATATGCCGGTGCAGGGCGTGCGTGCGCACAAGGTCAAGGCGCGCCAGCCGATTTTCGTCGGTATGAAAGTTGATCCCGTGGTCCATGTGGACGTGCGCGAATCAACCATGCGCACTCACACCGCTACGCACCTGCTGCATGCCGCACTGCGGGAAACGCTGGGCCCCCATGTAAAGCAGGCGGGATCACTGGTTGATCCCGGCCATCTGCGCTTTGATTTCTCGCACTTTGCCGCCGTTGCCGATGAAGAACTTCAGGACATTGAAGACCTGATGAACAAGCACGTCCTGCGCAACACGCCGGTGGATACGATCGAGAATGTTCCCCTCGATGTGGCCATCAATGAATACAAGGCCATCGCGCTATTCGGCGAAAAATATGGCGAGCGCGTTCGCGTGGTGAAGATCGGCGATTTTTCCACGGAACTTTGCGGCGGCACGCACACGCACGCCACCGGCGAGATCGGGCTGATCAAGATCATGAGCGAAGGCAGCGTCTCTTCCGGCGTGCGGCGCGTTGAGGCCCTCAGCGGTGAAGGATCGCTCAAGCACTTCCGGCTGGACCACAAGCTGGAAAACCTTGTGTCTTCTCTGATCCCACAGACCAAGTCTCATTCTCCGGCTGACGCCTTACGCGGCGAACTCGACAAGAAAGACGCCGAGATCAAAAAGCTGCAGAAAGAACTGGAGCAGATGCGGATGAAGTCGGCGGGGTCGCAGGTGGCTTCTGTCGGTGAAAAGGCGCGGGACATCAAAGGCATAAAAGTAGTGGCGCAGCGCGTCGACAACCTTGATCGCGGCCAGATGCGCACGCTGGTCGACAACATGCGCAACAAGCTCGGCTCCGGCGTGGTGGTGCTAGGTGGAGTGCAGGATGGCAAAGTTGCGCTGATCGTCGGCGTCACGGCCGACCTGACTTCACGCGTTCAGGCCGGAAAAGTGATTAAGCAGGTCGCGGAAAAAGTCGGCGGCTCCGGCGGCGGCCGTCCAGACATGGCCGAAGCAGGCGGCAAAGATCCCGCACAGCTCGATGCCGCATTGAATGAAGCTTATGCCGCCGTGGAAGGGTTGCTGAGGTAACATCCCGAGCGGAGCGAGGGATGTCTTTAGCAACAAGTTGCGTTAGAGGCCTGCATCGGTTGGGGCAGGGCCTTAGAGCGTTTCCTGAGTTGCTGTATCCACTACACACGCCGCGCGGTTAGCGCTCTATCTCACCCCCGCGACGCGCCATCCTGAGGCGAGCCACGCGAACTACATAGTGTTCGACACGGTTTCAGCGAAGCCGAAGGATCGGCTCCGCTGCACCGTAGGGC
>JBAVUZ010000386.1:0-5675 GCA_049697035.1 Candidatus Angelobacter sp.
GTTATGCGCGGGGCCGTTCACCACCTCGTAGACCGGCTTCTAGCTGATTGCGGTATTGGGAAACGGAGTGATGATCCGCTGCGCCGCCGGCGTGCCTACGTGCCAGGAGTTCTGCACCGCCCATAAACCTGTGGCCGTGTTGTAGTTGTTGTTCCACACGAAGGTGGCGTAATCGACGTTGAACTTGTTGAACCCGATCACTTGGGTGCCGCCTGGGGCGCGGCCGATCACCAGCTTGTGCAGCGCGGATTTTTTGTCCGTCACTTTCGCATGGTGAAACTGCTCAAAGTCTTCAAAGTGGTGCGTAGGACGGCCCGCGGCGCGAGTGGCCTTGAACAAGCTCGCCTTCGGGGAAGTAGGCCGACCGGCCTCGACTTCGGTGTCAGTGTACCAGGTGTCGAACACGGGCCATCCTTCCGAATACGGCGTAATGGCGGTAATGCCCTGCCACAGCGCCCAACCGTGCTCGCGAATGGATGCCTGATCATTATTGCTGACCCAGCCGTTGACTGTGTCGGCAGAAACGGGGAAACTTCCCGGCTTATCTGACGGCTTGCCTGGCAGGTCGATGGGTTGCGGGGTCAATGGGGACTTGGGTGACGGAGTCACGTGCGGCTTGGACTGCGCTGAAGCCGCGGTGACAAATGGAAAGCAGGCCAAAACCAGGATCAACGACAGCAGCGTGCCGCCGCAGGTAGCAGAAATTTTCCGCGTCTTGCTCATACAGACTGTTTTTCTCCTCAGGAAATTGTGAGACGCCGGCATGCGATCATGCACGGTGATTCAGGGAGCCGTTCACTTGGCCGAGCGGGGGAAACGCGTGGATCGGAGCGAGTGTCTAGCGAGAATGCATATTAGCTACGTGAAAGAGGCTGCATCAAGAATTCTGTGCGGCGGGCAATTACGTTGGTACTTTTCGCGTTCCATTTTGGCGCGGACGTATAGATGAAAAGTGGCAAAGGAACAAACGGAGCAACGGATGAGTACATTCTTATCGAAAACCATTGGTAATCAGGAGCAGCAGAGAAGCCGCGGATTCGCGAAGAAGCGGGCTTGCGACGATGAGCGCGGCGAATACGGGCGATCTTGTAAAATCTTGCCTATGAAAACAGAACGCTGTCTGTTGGCACTGATCTTCACGATGGTTCTTCCGGGAACGCTACTGGCCCAGGCGGGCCGACGGGCCGCGCCTCCGCCCAAGACCGCCGATAAATGTCTTTTGAAAGAGAACGTGAATGAGGATATTACCGCGCAGGTGAACAAGTTCAAGCTTGTTTCCATGCCCTTCAGCGTGAACGGCCTCACCGACAATGAACGCAAGATGGTTTACAAGCTGGTGGAAGCTTCGCAGTTTCTGGAAAGCATCTACTGGCGGCAGAGCGATCCTAAAGGGCTGGAACTGTACAAGAGACTGCTGGGCTGCAACCAGGTAATGAACCAGAAGATCCGCCGCTTCCTGATGATCAATGGCAGCCGCTATGATCTGCTGGAAAACCAGAAACCATTCATCGGCAGCGACCCGTTTCTGCCCGGCCACTCTCTCTACCCCGCTGGAATTACGCGGCAGGACATTGAAGCGTATGTCGCGAAGCATCCGGAAAAGAAAGCCCAGATTTATAGCCCTTTCACGGTGGTCAAGCGCCAGGGCGGCGAGTTGGTGGGCGTTCCTTATCACATTGAATACAAGCCTTGGCTTACGGGAGCGGCAAAGGCCCTGCGTGAGGCCGCAGCTTTGAGTCCTGACAAAGCTTTTGCCGGCTTTCTTCAGTTGCGCGCCGAAGCGCTGCTGACTGACGACTATTACAAGAGCGATATTGCGTGGCTCGACCTGGAGAACCCAAAGTTCGACATTATTTTTGCGCCGTATGAAACCTATCTGGACGACCTGCTGGGAGTAAAAACTTCTTACGGCGCGGCGGTGATGATCCGCAATCAGGAAGAGAGCGCCAGCCTAGACACGTTTAAGAAATATGTTCCGGACATACAGGACGCGCTGCCTCTAGCGCCGGAAGATCGCCCGTCAATGCAGGGCAAGAGCACGCCCATGGAAGTAATGGACACGCCGTTCCGCGCCGGCGATCTGCGCCATGGATATCAGGCGGTGGCAGATAATCTGCCGAACGATCCGCGCATCCACCAGGAAAAAGGCACGAAGAAAATCTTCTTCAAGAACTACATGGACGCGCGCGTGAACTACGTGGTCCTGCCTATCGGCAAGCAGTTGATGCGGGAAGACCAGGCAGCGCTGGCCAGCATGGAAGGCTATCTCGCCGTGGTGCTGATGCATGAAATCTGCCACGGCCTGGGACCGGCATATGCACGAACGGCTGCGGGTAAGGCCGATATCCGCGAGTCGATTGGGCCAACATACGCCGGACTGGAAGAAGCCAAGGCTGACGTTGTGGGCTTGTTCGCGCTGAACTGGCTGATGGACAAAGGCGTGATACAGAAAACGCAAGCCAATACGTTTTATGCGTCGCATGTGGCTGGGATTTTCCGTACGGTGCGCTTTGGCGTGGCGGAAGCCCACGGTCGCGCGGAGATGATGGAATTCAACTACCTTGCGGAGCAGGGCGCCATCACTTTTGATCCTAAGACCTCAAAATATGCAATTGATTTCACAAAGATGCCGCAAGCCATTGCTACTTTGGCCAAGGAGCTGCTGGAAATTGAGGCCACAGGTGACAGGAACCGCGCTGAGCAATGGTTTAAAAAGTATGATTCCATGCCGGCTGAGTTAAAATCGGCGCTAACGAGCGTGAAAGATGTGCCCGTGGATATTGATCCAGTCAGCGCATTTGGAGAACAGATTCAATGAGGCCTACGCAGGAAGCGCAAAATCCACAAAATCCGGAAGAACGCCGCAGATTTGAGCGCGTGGACATCGCGCACCAGTCACAAGTGCTGGTGATGGACGCCAAAGGCGGACAAGCCGGCGTGCTGCGCCAGCTGGCGCGCGGCGGCTTTATGATGGAACCGGACCGGCATTACAACGAAGACAGCAAAATCTATACCTTCACTATCCACGAGCCGACGGAGGACATCCGCGTGCGCGTGAACGCGCGTCTGCGCTTTGCTGACCAGCAGTATGCCGGCTTTGAGTTTGTGGACCTTGATCCTGAAGCGGCGGTGGAGATAGGCCATATCATCGGCAAGTATTACGAGCACACCAAGGCGTAAGATCGCCGGAATCGCGCGTGATCGCCGATATCGCCGGGATCGGAAAAGCAAAACCAAAACTTACCACGGATTTCACGGATCACACGGATGATTGGGTTTCCCGATTCTGATTACGCCAATTACGCGCGATCACTCTCGATTCCGGGTGATTCTGCTGATCCGTTGCATCATTGTTCATTAGCGGTAAGATTTGATTTTCGAATTCCGCCGATCGCGGCGATGACGCGCGATTCCGGCGACTAAATATCCAGCGCTGGTTCGCGCCGAAAACGCACCGCGTGGTTGGCCAGGCGGTTGGCTTCCTGGTTCTGCTCGCGCGGAATGTGGGAAATGCAGAATTTCAGGGTTCGGGCCAGCTTGCGGCACATCCAGTGGAGAGAATAAAGCCGCGGGCTGCGGCAGGAGTACTCGCCGGTCATCTGCTTTACGACCAGCTCTGAATCGCTAAAGACGCTGAGTGAGGTGGCATTGAGCTCCAGCGCGCGCTGCAGGGCTTCCAGCAGGGCCGCATATTCGGCCACATTATTGTCATGGTGGCCAATCCAGCGGGCGATCCGGATCAGTTCGCCGTCCGGCTTCTCAATCAGAACGCCAATGCCGGAAGGCCCCGGGCTGCCGTGGGAACCACCGTCGACATAGGCGATGAGATCTGACATCTGGTCTCTAAGAGACACAATGAGGCAGATCAGGTTGTGCCGTCAAGAACATCTTTGGTTCATTCGCACGTTTGGAGCAGCACCTTGGACATAAAGATTTTGTGGAAACCGCTGTGGAAATCAAGGATGTACCGAAATCAGCGCGCTCGCAGCCGCATTTTATCAGTGTTTTTCAAATCAGGAATGTGAGGAAAAAAATCTTCGTTTGCACAGATCACGGGCGTTGACTTTTCACGGTCTTCAGCTAGGATCACACATGTCGACGGTCGAAAGGGTTAGTCAAAATAAACAGTGGCTGATCCGAAGTAGACTGGGTGATCAAGTTCAGTGGAGCGATCCAGTGAACACCCGGACCCGAAAAAACCGACAGGCCCTGCGAGGGGCAGGTTGGGGTCAGGAACTGCGAAAGCAGTGATCGCATCAAGGGCTGTGACGGTACATGCATCCACGTTGTTAACTCCCTCGCAGGAGTTGGCGGCTAGAGCATAACCAATGTCACAGCCTTTACTATTTTCAAGACAAGTTTGAATCTTGTCGTCACCTACCTTGCTATCCTCCAGCGGCACATCCATAACAACAAATTACTTTGACCCCCTCAGACTATCTATCAGAAGCATTATTACAAAAGTAGTAACGAGGTATCGCCAAAGTAACTTGTTTCCACGTGATCCATCCAGCTAGATTCTCTTGACTTATCCTTTGGCTCGCTAACCTTCTGAAAAGTGCTATCTCCCCCGATAGGCAAGCCCAGGAAAATCCTTGCCCGCAGGAGATCCATTGATGAAGCGCAAAGCGCTGCCACACCTCTCTCTGTTCCTTGCCCTGATCCTGGCTATTACGCATGTATCGTATGCTCAGCTCGTCGCGGGGCCCGGCGTTACGGACGCGACCTCGTCACAGCCTTTATCGAACCGCACCTTCTCCTTCTCCGGGACAATCCCCGGACAGCTTGATGGAGCGGTGACGGCGACGTTTTCTATCTATCCTGACCAGCAGAGTGCGAATGCTTTATGGACTGAGACCCAGATAGTACAAATTACGGGCGAGAAATATAGCGTGATGCTGGGATCGACCGTGACAACGGGGCTGCCACCGGAAATATTTTCCGCTGACCAGGCGCATTGGCTTGGGGTCCAGGTAAATGGATCAGAAAAGCGCTTCCTGTTAGTGAGTGTTCCTTACGCGATGAAAGCCGTGGAAGCTGAACGACTGGGCGGATTGCTACCGTCGGACTTCGTGACCGTGCAGCAGTTGCAAAGTGCATTGCAAAGCGCTGCTGCGCCGGGGACTTCGACCTCGACAAAAACCACTTCAACCGGACCCACTGGCCAGGCCGCGCTTGCAGGAACAACTCCGCAACCGGCTACCGACTTTACTGACAACAATACCAGCGAGGTCCTGCTGGTCACACAGCAAGGCACGGGCTTTGCTATCCATGCCATTACTTCCAGCCAGGCTGAGGCGATTCTAGCCCAGAATGATAGCGTCGGCGGAACGGCACTCCACGCTTTGGCGACCAATGCGACAGGAGCGAGCATAGGAGTTCTGGCTGAAACGGCCAGCCCGAACGGCATCGCCGGCGTGTTCAATAATCAAACGGGCGGAAAGATCCTGAGCCTGCGCAACAACGGCATTGAGGTCGCAAGCGTTGATACCAGTGGCCAGGTGCAGGCCACCGCTTTCTCCGGCGGCGGATTCGGGCTTTTTGGCATACCACAGTCGGCCATCAACGCGACACCTTTCAATAATCCGTTTTCGGTTGTTGCCCGCGACTCAAACGGCGACTTCGCAGCCAACCAAATCACCGCCACCACATTCTCCGGCGGCGGATTCGGGCTT
>JBAVUZ010000387.1:0-3088 GCA_049697035.1 Candidatus Angelobacter sp.
TGGAACGGCAAGCAAAAAGCAACAGCAAAACCTTCCACTGATAGGTGATTCAAGTACAGGTGCTTTCCAGTGTCTTCGTCGACAGAGTTCTGTGGCAAACAAAACGATGCTCAGGCATCGCTAGGGACAGTTTTTGCTTGACAGGCCCTTCGCTCTTATCGAGGGGCACCCAGATTTTGTGACAGGGATGAATGGTGAGAGTCGAAGTCCTGTCACCCACCTTTGTGGCCACAATCTGTCGGGTATGCAGGACGCAAACGCGGGAACGCAAAGGATGGGACACCCAGGGTATGGTAAGGGACAGAGAAGATGGGGAAAGTGGGACACGCTGCTTGAGATGTGAACGTGTTCGTGGTCACGCCTATATGGAGAAAAGTCACCGCCGAGGGGGCGGCGGTGCCACACGAGCACGGCGAAAAAGTTGCGGTACATGTCCAAGATCGCAGCGTTTTTCGTTAGGTCTGATAATACGCGCCTGAGCTGCACTCAGCCGATTGCGAATTTGCCGGTGGCGCGCTTGTAAGTCTTTCCAGCCGTTCTGCTTACATCACTTTACAGTGGTAAATTCTTATCAGACATGGCCAATGTCCTATTTCGTCATTGATTCGTGCATAGATTTTTACTAAAGTTGATCAATTTCGCTAATTCAGATTTCGAGCAGTGTCCACTGATAAGAGAGGCTTACCGCGGATGAACGCGGATAAGCGCAGATTAGAGAACTTGGTGGGATAAACTTTCTGTCTCACTTCAGGGGTGCACCTCAAAGTGCACGCCAAACTGGGATGATCTGGGATGCGGTGGGATACCAAGGGAGGGGGGTAGGGATCGAGATTGCCAAAAATTGCCAGAATTGGTAATCGCCGGAATTGAAACCCCAGAGCCTCATGGCCGAGGGCGATTCACCCAACACGCGGGATCACACGTCATCGCCGAGATCGGAAGGCCAACAGCTTGCCACTGATAACGCTGATGGCACGGATCAGGGGTCGGATGATCGGCTAATAGCTCCCGAGGGAGCACGGCATAGCTGCCGGAAAGATCTTTGACAATTAATGATTGGCAAAGCGGCCAAAGAATAAAGGAGACGCTGCAATCGCCGAGATCGGAAAGACCAGACGACCGCTGGATGCAATCCCTGCTGGATGCAATCCCTCAGTGGCCGTTCTTAACGTACTGCGACCGCACCTCGAAGAGTTTTTCCAGTTCGTGGCTGCCCAGGGAGCGGGCGGTGCCGAGCTGGCGCGTGGTCATAACGATCTTGGCGTAGTGCTCCACGGCCTCCATCCTCATATAGGCCTGGCAGAGATCTTCACCATAGGTAACAACGCCATGATTGGCCATGAGGATGGCGTTATGGAAGGGGATAAAAGGCCGCAGCGAGTCGCTCAGTTCCATGGTCCCGGTGGTGGCGTAAGGCGCAAGCGGAACGGCGCCAAGCGTGATCACAATTTCCGAGCAGAGCGGTTCGTCCAGGGCAATGCCGGCGGAAGCAAAACCGGTGGCGGTGCAGGGATGAGCATGGACCACGGCCCCCACGTCCGGACGCATGCGGTAAATAGTGAGGTGCATTACGATTTCACTGGATGGATTGTAGGTGCCGCTTAGCTTCTTGCCATGAAGATCGACGACAACCATGTCTTCCGGGCGCATCATGCCCTTGCTGAAACAGGTGGGCGTAACCAGCACGCGGTCTTCGTCCAGCCGGACAGAAAGATTGCCGTCTGTGGCGGCCACAAAACCCATGCTGTGGAGCATCTTGCCGAAGCGGGCAAGCTCCTGGCGCAGTTTGCGCTCCGTGCGGAATGATTTACCACCAAATGGTAGAGCTGCGGTCGATTTGATCAGTTCCCTGAAATTGCTCATCACTGCACCTTCCAAGTCAGTACCTGCGAAAATCGGTCTTTATGCGGCGCTCTTCTTTCGCGGCAATGCGCTAAATGCAACGGACGCTCCCGCGTAATCTCAATCGCAAGAGACGGACGCCTGCCGCTCAGGACGCACTTCCAAGCCTGAATGACTTCGCTCGTCTTCATTGATCCTCTTATGTGTGTGGCCAGCGATCAAAGGTGAGATCCGCACCAATTTGGCCGGACCGTCTGAGAACATTGAAGGTTTGCCATGAAAGTGCGAAAAGGACCGTTGTACGCAGTCAAACGAGGATTAACAAAGCCTGACGCAGATCATTTTCAGAACATCACCATGCGCGGTGGCATTCCAGTCTATCGGCCAGAAACGCATCAACAGCGTAAGAAAATACAAACCTAATAAAGCCTGCGTAACAAGAATGAAAAAAGCGAGGGCAGATTTTCCTGAAAAAGTGGCGTCCATTTCCGGCAGAGGAGAGATCAGGACGTAAAGAATCCCGAAGACGACAGCCAGAGTGATGACGCACTTGAGGGAGGTGGACACGTTAGCCATATTATCCGATTTTCAGCGCAGGTAAAAGGCAATTTAGTTAAACATTCAAGCCAAATGCTGCCGTGATTATCCCATCGTTTAAAAAGAAAGGTGAGAAGAAAAGCGCTACCAAGAACCGGCTTTCCCAAATCGAGAAAAGAGCATCTTTTGTTTACCCTGTGGAAACGCTAAGAGAGTTCCTGGATATGGCGGACAGACAAAATTATGGCTTCATGCATAGAAAGCGGGCGGCAGAGACCAAACTGCCCCAAACGTTCAGGTACCTGCAAAATCGTACCAACTTGGGAACGAGTAATTGCATCGATTACCAGTTAGCAGGAATTTTGCGAGCTCTTGTTCAAAAGTGCACACCAACACTATGGCTTTACTTCACAAAAGCTCGTCCATCATTCCCGAAAGCGGAATTTATCGCGTGACCCACTCGCAACATCGGCTGCCCCATGAGGTAACGCTGATCGGGGGACAAACTTTCCCGCCGTGCGGTAAGTGCCATGAAGAGGTGCGGTTTGAACTTGTACGGGAATTGCCGGACTTGGAGCGTGAACGGCGTGGCCATGTCTCACTTTACAGCCTGCCCGTGCTCGACGAAGAAGACGAATAGCGACGATTTGTTCCACTTCATCACAAGATAGCGCCGATTTTGATCGCACCCCGAGCGTCATTCTTATGT
>JBAVUZ010000388.1:0-6262 GCA_049697035.1 Candidatus Angelobacter sp.
GCTTTGGCAAAGGCGTGACCCTTGAGCGGGGCGTCATCATTGACGGCCTCATGCGCAAAGGCGTGGTCCTGGGTGACAACGTGAAGATTGGCGCTTACTCGGTGATCGTGGGCGCGCCCGTGTCGAATCTGGGCGAAGGCATCAGCATGGGCGCTAACTCCGCCGTGGATGCCTTTTCCTTCATCGGCAGCTCCGGTTTTGTCTCCATCGGGGAAAACGTGATCATGGGCCAGCATGTGAGCTTTCATCCTGAGAATCACGTTTATGACCGCACTGATATTCCTATTCGCAGCCAGGGGACTACACGTTTGGGCATCACTATTGAAGACGATTGCTGGGTAGGCGCAAATGTGACTTTTCTGGATGGCGCCGTTGTCGGTCGAGGATGCGTGATCGGGGCTGGTTCCGTAGTGAGAGGCAAGATTCCGCCTTATTGCATCGCGATCGGAGTCCCGGCGAAAGCCAAACTTCTGCCTCGAATATGGAAGTGAACAGAGCAGTTCGGTGAAAACCAAGATGAGCGCGCTCTGATTGGTTCAAGAAAGATCGCAGCCATCACCCAAAAATCCCCGAATCGTTAGCGCGATCCGCCCCGCCGCACAGCATTTCGACAATACGCATGAAGGGACCTGTCTTGGATGCACAGAACGAACTGCGGTAAAATTTCCTTATATTCATTGCATACTCGCTATAAGCCGGCTGGAAAGGACCTCCGATTTTTTGGCCCAAAGACCGTTATTGACCGCAGCCAAGGCCAGTGCGCAATACCGCGGATGAGACAATGATCGCAAATGCCGGCGCCGTCGTTCTTTTGCGAAAGCAGAAGGGGCTCCGTCGTGAGCTGCAGAATCGCCCGGGCCTCTTATCCATTCGCATTGCGTTCCTGTGCGGGTCCACGGTCAATGAGGTCGCCGCTTTTCTTGAGTTGCTGCTGCTGGAGCAAGGCATACAGCCGGTTTTCTACTTCTCGGACTACAACAAGTATTTTGAGGAAGCTGTTCTCGATACGGCACGCCTGGTGGAATTCAAGCCCGATATCATTTTCGTATACACATCCTCGACAAATATTCAGGGCTGGCCGCTGCTGGACACATCCGAGTCCGATTTGAATGCTTGCGTTGTCGCGGAAAGCATGCGCTTTGCCGCCATCTGGAATGGGCTCCAGCCGCTCGGCGCCGTGGTGGTGCAGAACAATTTTGAGCTTCCGGCACAACGCCTGCTGGGCAATTATGATGCGGTAAGCCCAACGGGCCGGGTCAGGTTCATCAACCTGCTGAATACAGAATTTGCGCGCGAAGCCAGCGCGCGTACCAATCTTCTTGTCCATGATCTGAACGGAGTGGCTGCTTCAGTAGGCCTGAAGGCTTTTCACGACGCTGGTCGCTGGTTTAGCTACAAGATGCTCACGACGCCCGAAGGAAGCCTTGAGGTTGCCAAATCTGCTGCCGCCATGGTGCTGGCGATTTATGGCCGCACGCGGAAATGCCTGGTCCTTGATCTGGACAATACGCTTTGGGGCGGAGTGATTGGCGACGACGGTCCGGAACAAATCAAGATTGGCAGAGAAACCGCGGAAGCTGAGGCTTTTACTGCGTTTCAAGAATATTGTCTTCAACTCAGAAGCCGCGGAATTCTGCTGGCTGTTTGCTCCAAGAATTCTGAAGAAATTGCGCGCCAGGGGTTTGAGCATCCTGACTCGATCCTTTTGCTGGACCACTTTTCCTGTTTCAAGGCGAACTGGGAGCCCAAGCATGAGAACATCAAAGCGATTGCTTCTGAACTGAATATAGGCCTGGATAGCATCGTCTTTGTGGATGACAATCCGGCGGAGCGTGAGATCATTTCCGCGCAACTGCCGGCGGTGGCAGTTCCGGACGTGGGCAGTGACGTCAGCGGATTTATTCGCGTTTTGGAGGATGGACGCTATTTTGAACCGGTGCGGCTTTCACGCGAAGACCTGAAACGCGCCGAGCAATACCAGGAGAATGCGCAGCGAGCTGCTTTCCAGGGCCGCTTCCAGAATTACGATGAATACCTGGAATCACTGGAAATGAGCGCCGAGGTGGCCGCGTTCAAGCCGGTCTATCTCGACCGCATTACGCAATTAATCGGCAAGACCAACCAATTCAACCTGACCACCCGCCGGTACACGCGAGCACAGGTGGAAGCTATCGCCGCCGATCCCTCCTGCATCTCGCTGTATGGAAAATTGACTGATAAGTTCGGCGATAACGGGCTGATCTCGGTCATCATTGGCAGGAAAGAAAACGACATTCTGCACATTGACCTGTGGATCATGAGTTGCCGGGTTTTGAAACGCGGAATGGAGACGGTGATGCTTGATGCGCTGGTTGCCGAGTGCCAGAGTCGAGGCATCGGCGAAATTCGCGGTTACTATATCCAAACGGAGAGAAATGGGTTGGCTGCCGGCCACTACGCAGCGCTTGGCTTTAAGCGAAGCGGGGGTGATGACCAGCATCAGGTGTTCAGGCTGGATCTCTCCCAGGGCTACCAGCCCCAGAATAAGTTTATTAAGGAGTACGTACATGAGTGATATCCTGGCCGAGTTGCAACCGATCTTCCGCGATGTGCTGGATGATCCCGCACTGCAGATCACACGACAGTCCAGCGCGGCGACAGTCGCCAACTGGGACTCCCTGGCGCACATCAACCTGGTATCGGCAATCGAGCAGGAATTCCACATCCGTTTTAGCCTGAGCGAACTGGCAGAATTGAAAAACGTAGGCGATATGATCGACCTGATGGAACAAAAGCTCGCGGCAAAATGAACGCTTATCGCTGGTCTGAATTACATACCGGGCTCGCGCATTCGTTTTCGGTGCAACTAACGCCGGCAATGATGCAGGATTTTTTGCATTTGTCTGGTGACACCAATCCTCTTCATCTGGACGCTACGTTTGCCAAAGAGGCAGGATTCCCTGACGTTGTGGCTTATGGCATGCTGACGTCTGCCCTGTACTCACGGATGGTGGGCGTCTATCTCCCCGGCCGTTTTTGCCTGCTCCACGGTATTCAGGTGGACTTTTCCAATCCTGCATACGTGGGTGACTGGCTGACGGTAAAGGGAGAAATTGCACATCTCAACGACGCATTTCGGCGGATCGAGATCAAGGCTTCGATTGAGAAGGGCGAGCAGGTGATCTCCAAAGCAAAAATCCGGGTGGGCTTAAATGAGCGCTGAGACCATCCTGATCACCGGCGCTTCTTCCGATCTTGCGTTAGAACTGATTCGTTCCATCGCCAGGAACGGGCCTGCTGTACAAATCCTGGCCCATTTCCATCAAGGAAAGGAACGGATGGAGCACATGAAGCGTGAACTAGGAGGCAGCTTCATTCCGATCCAGGCGGATTTAAGGTCCCGGGAGGGCGTTGAGCACCTGATCGCTCAAGTCCATTCATATACGGAATTTCCGAACAAGATTGTTCACTTTGCCGGGCTTAAGTTGCGCCTGGAGCGCTTTCATCAAGCCGACATGGAGCATTTTGGCGCTGATTTTCAGGTGCAGGTGCGCGCGGGCATGCGGCTGCTGCAGGAGTTTCTTCCAGCGATGGCACGCGCCGAATGTCATACCAAAGTGGTGCTGGTGCTTTCCAGTGTTACCGTTGGTGTTCCGGCCAAATTCATGTCCGCGTACACGGTGGTCAAATATGCGGAACTCGGCCTTTTGCGCGCCCTGGCCGCCGACTATGCGGGCACTGCGGTGAACATTAATGGAGTTTCACCCTATATGGTGGAAACCCAATTTCTTTCTGAAATTCCAGAGAAGGCCCTGCAAATTGCTGCTGCCGCCACTCCTGGCAAACGCCTGGCCAAGCCCGCTGAAATTGTTGCGGCCATCCAATTTCTTCTTTCTTCGGGCTCAGACTATCTGTACGGAGTGAATTTGCCGGTGACCGGTGGGGTGGTTTTCTAAAGCCGCCCTGGTATTAAAACTGGGCCAGCATGATGCTGCAGAGATGAAAAATTTCTTTCGCGTTGCCATCAGTCTTGGAGTGCTCGCCGGCCTTGTGTTGCTGGAACGCAAGCGCCCTTTGCGGCGTGAGCGCGAATCCAAACTTCGGCGTGATGTGCGCAACCTGGCCGTTGCCGCGCTGGGCTCGCTCACCGTGCATCTTCTGGAAGCACCCGCCCTCCAGCCGCTGGCGCGATCGGTTGAGCAAAGAAAGCTAGGTCTGCTGAAACAGCTGAACCTTCCTCGACCACTTGAGATTCTCGCCGCTGTTGTACTGATGGATTACACGCTTTATCTCTGGCATGTCCTAACGCACCGCGTTCCATTTCTGTGGCGATTCCACGCTGTCCATCACGTTGATCTGGATCTGGATGCGTCCACAGCGCTGCGCTTCCACTTCGGTGAGCTTGCAGTTTCAGTGCCGTATCGCACCGCCCAAGTCTTACTGCTAGGCGTGGATGCTGAAGCGCTCAGTTACTGGCAGATGTTTCTCTCTCTATCAATTCTGTTCCACCATTCCAATGTTTGTCTGCCGCACATAGTAGAGTCCGCGCTGAGTTGGTTTCTGGTGACGCCGCGCATGCACGGCATACATCACTCGAACGAGCCAGCGGAAGCCAATACCAACTGGTCCAGCGGCTTGGCGTGTTGGGACCGTATTCATCGCACGTTTCGGCTTGATGTGCCGCAGGAACAGATCCACATTGGCGTAAAAGGAATCGATACGACAGAACGCGTGCGGCTGCCGGAAATTCTCATCCAGCCATTCCGGGACGTTCCTGAAATCGAAGCTTTCCTGCTCGTTCCAGCCGCGGACTAATCGCTGGCGTTCGCAACGCCGGCTTTCACCACGCGCGGAGAGCCCTTCTGCAATTCATGTTTCGCCAGCGATTCAAGATGCACTTCATCCGGGCCGTCCGCCAGACGCAGTGTCCGTACGTTGGCCCATGCGCCGGCCAGGAACGTATCCTGTGAAACGCCTGCGCCGCCATGCGCCTGGATCGCGCGGTCCAGCACGCGCAAAGTCACGTTGGGAGCCAGCACCTTGATCATCGCGATCTCTGCCCGCGCTTCCTTGTTGCCTACGGTATCCATCATGTAGGCGGCTTTCAAGGTGAGCAGGCGCGCCTGCTCAATCTCCATTCGTGACTGCGCAATGTCCGCCCGCAGCGTGCCTTGTTCCGCCAGCGGCTTGCCAAATGCCACGCGCGACTTCACGCGCTGGCACATTGTTTCCAGCGCCCGCTCCGCCACGCCAATGCACCGCATGCAGTGGTGAATGCGCCCGGGGCCAAGACGGCCCTGAGCAATTTCAAAGCCGCGCCCTTCGCCCAGCAGCATATTCGTTACCGGAATGCGCACATTCTCAAAATTCACTTCACCATGTCCGTGCGGCGCGTGGTCATAGCCAAACACCGTGAGCATCCGCTCGATCTTTACTCCCGGCGCGTCCATGGGCACCAGCACCATGGATTGCTGCTGATGTTTCTTTGCCATTGGGTCGGTCTTGCCCATAAAGATTGCGATCTTGCAGCGCGGGTCGCCCGCTCCAGACGACCACCACTTGCGGCCATTCAGCACATATTCATTGCCTTCGCGCCGAATGCTGGCCTGAATGTTTGTCGCATCCGACGAAGCGACAGCCGGTTCAGTCATGGCGAAGCAAGACCGTATTTCGCCCGCCAGCAGCGGTTTCAGCCAGCGTTCTTTTTGCTCAGGTGTTCCGTAGCGAGCAAGCACTTCCATGTTGCCGGTATCGGGCGCGGAACAATTAAATACTTCTGGCGCAAGAATGCTGCGGCCCATGATTTCGCACAACGGAGCGTATTCCAGATTGGTAAGCCCGGCGCCCTGGTCGTCATCGGGCAGAAACAAATTCCACAACCCGGCAGCGCGCGCCTTGGGCTTCAGCTCTTCAATCACCTTTGTCGGCGCCCAGCGATCATTCTCAATCTCTTGATAGAAGCGCTTCTCATTGGGGTAAATGTGCTCATCCATGAAAGCGCGCAAGCGCTGCTGCAGAGCTTTGACTTTGTCGGTGTAATCAAAATTCATATTGGCGGTCCTCAAACGCGGCTTGGGCTTCTATAAGGCTAGTCGATTTACCGTGATTCATCAAATGAATCATTGGAATAGTGTAAAATTTGTGGCGTGCATCTGAGTCAGGTCGATCTTAACCTGTTTGTTGTGCTGGAGGCCATTTACCGCGAAGGCAATCTCACGCGCGCGGGCCGCCAGCTCAAGCTCACGCAGCCGGCCATGAGCCACGCGCTTAAGCGGCTGCGCGA
>JBAVUZ010000389.1:0-7024 GCA_049697035.1 Candidatus Angelobacter sp.
GCGCAATACGGTTGTTACGCTGAATGGTGTTGCCGAGCCGGAACGTGTTCCCGCGCAAATGGCGACTGCGAATCTATTCGATACCCTGAAAATCAGCGTGGCGGAAGGCCGCAGTTTTACGGCAGCAGAGGACTCAGCCGCAGGGCCGGGCGTGGTATTAATCAGCCATGGTTTGTGGAAACGACGGTTTGGAGGAGCACAAAATGCCATTGGCCAGCCGCTCACACTGGATGACAAACCTTACACGATTATAGGAGTGCTGCCCGCCGACTATCAGGTGCTGCTGCAGGTGCCGGACGTAGTATTGCCTTTTGAACCATGGGCCAAGACCCTTCCCAATGACCGTGCGTGGCATCCCGGAATCGTCCCAGTTGCCCGCCTCAAGCCCAATGTTTCTCTGGAACAAGCGCGCACTGAGATGACGCTCATTGCTCAGAGGCTGGAAAAAGAATATCCGAAGTATGACACTGGCACTGGGGCATTTGTTAATCCTATTCAGGCGCAAATTGTGGAGAATGTCCGTCCGGCACTGCTTGTACTCATGGGAGCGGTTGGATTTGTGCTTCTTATCGCCTGCACCAATGCCGCCAACCTGTTGCTGGCCCGCTCCACTGGAAGGCAACGAGAGATCGCAGTTCGTAGCGCCATAGGTGCAAGTCGTGCCCGCATCGTCCGTCAATTGCTAACAGAAAGTGTTCTTTTATCGGTAATAAGTGCAATCCTGGGATTGTTGATGGCTTGGGCGGCTATCCCCGGCTTGATTCGGCTGGCCGGATCAAGTCTTCATTTAGCAAGCAGAGTTTCAATTGATTGGCCAGTATTGATGTTCACCATGGTGGTTGCGCTGCTCGCAGGTATTTTATTCGGGCTGGCCCCGGCCAAGCACACCTTACGATTGGATGTGCGCGAAGCCCTGAATGAAACGGAGCGCGGTGGCGCAAGTCGCGGAATTTCAAGCATGCGCGCAGTTCTGGTAGTCGCGGAAGTTGCGGTAGCAGCTCTCTTGCTGGTAGGGGCAGGACTGCTGCTGCGCAGCTTTGAGCAATTGGCTAGTGTATCTCCTGGATTCTCTACGGACCATATTTTGACCGCTGATATTCCTTTATCCCCTAATTCACACCATAATCCAACAGAACGGCTGGATTTTTATGAGCGTGTGATTCAACAAACGGCTGCATTGCCCGGAGTGAGCAGCGCTACAGCCTCCTCTTTTCTTCCCGTGAGCGGAACAGGTATGGCACTGTATTTCAATATTCAGGGGCGTCCGCCGAAAAACAACGACTACTCGCTGGCTAACTATCGCGCCGTGAGTCCCCACTATTTCGCGGCGCTTAAGATTCCATTGAAACAAGGTCGCTTGTTCCAGGCCAGTGACCGTGAGAACGAGCCAACGGTGGTGATTATCAATAGCACATTGGCCCGAACCTTTTTCCCTGACAGTTCGCCTTTAGGACAACATCTCCAGATTGGGGGCCTGCCAAACGAGGTCAATCCCTGGATGGAGATAGTGGGAGTGGTGGGCGATGTCAAGCAGGCGTTGGCCAGTGAGGCGGCAACGGAACTTTATATTCCTTACCGCCAATCGGACAAAATCAGGCCGGTCTTATCAATGTCATTAATCGTGCACACAGGGAGTGATCCCCTGGCATTGGCCAACTCACTGCGGCGAGTGGTGCATGATGTCGATCCAAATCAGCCGGTAGTAAAGATACGTACCATGGACGAAAACATTGCCGACTCTCTCTCCCAGCCTCGTTTTCGCACCATACTGCTCACCATTTTTGCCGGCATTGCTCTGGTCCTTGCCGCGATCGGGATTTTTAGTGTGATGGCCTACTCTGTAGCGCAACGCACGCGTGAGATCGGCGTGAGAATTGCCCTTGGCGCTTCCCGCAGACAGATATTCCGCCTCATTCTGGAATATTCCATACGTCTTACAATAATCGGGCTTGTGATTGGAATGATTGCCACCCTGGTGCTCACGCGTTATGTCTCGACTTTCCTGTTTCACGTTACAAGCTACGATCCTATTACCCTGATTGGAATGGCAATGGTCATTATGCTGATTGCACTTTCCGCGTCCTATCTTCCAGCGCACCGGGCTACTCGTATAGATCCGATTACAGCTTTAAGGCAGGATTAGGCGCTAAGTTATTTCGGCAATATCAATGGTTGAGTAAAAGTAGTAAGCACGGAAGGAGCCGCAAAATGTTCAGAATTTGCCTGGTGAATATGCCATTTTCCAACCTCGCACTACCATCAATTGCGCTTACGCAAATTAAGTCAGTGGTAGACGCCAAATTCAAGGACAAGGTTGCGGTTGATATTCAGTATCTCAGTCACGATTTTGCAAAATTTCTGAATACGGACTTCTATGGCTTTCTTGCCACATCAATGGAATCTCTCAATACCGGTTTAGGAGACTGGTTGTTCCGGCAGGCAGCTTTTCCAGAACTGCCGGACAACACTGAAAAATATTTCGAACGCTACTTTCCCACCAGAACAACGGAAACCGAGCTGTTAAAGAAATTGATTCGGCAAAAAAGGCCTGGCCTGGACGCCTTACTCGACGAGTTAATCGAAAGATATGACCTTGCGAGCGCTCAGGTCGTGGGATTCACGTCGATGTTCATGCAGAACACGGCCAATTTTGCGCTGGCCCACAAACTTAAAAAACGCAATCCCGCTCTGCTTACGGTGATGGGAGGCGCCAATTGCGAATTCCCAATGGGGGGCGTGATTGCGGAAAGATGCAAAGAAATAGATTTTGTTTTTTCCGGGCCGGCGCTTAGAAGCTTTCCCGATTTCATAGGCTATTGCCTGAAGGGTGAAATATCAAAAGCCTCTTCCATTCGTGGTGTGTTTGCGGGGGGGACTTGCCCGAACCAATCGGGCCCGGCAACTATTGGGGATGAGTTGGACATCAGCACGCCGGTTGATTTGAACTACGCGTCTTTTATGCGGAGATTGGAGGAATATTTTCCTAACGGCGAAGTGAAGCCTGTGCTGACACTGGAAACCTCCCGCGGTTGTTGGTGGGGCGAACGGGCGCACTGCACATTTTGTGGATTGAACGGGGTGTCCATGGGCTATCGGTCCGCAAAACCGGAGCTTGCGATTGAGTTATTTAATTCCTTGTTCCAGTATTCGGGCAAGGTCACTCGTCTGATGGCGGTCGATAATATTTTGCCCAAGAGCTACTTTCAGGAAGTGCTTCCATTCTTAAACACGCCTTCTGACATGGAAATCTTTTATGAAGTGAAGGCCGACCTGAGCGAACAGGACATGGCGGCACTGGCGAAGGCAGGGGTCAAGCAGATTCAACCTGGAATCGAAGCGTTGGCCACGCCTACGTTGAAGCTGATGAAAAAAGGCACTACCGTTTTTCAGAACCTAAAGCTGCTGAAGTTATGCGCTCTTTATAGCATTCAGCCCCATTGGAACCTGCTGCTGGGATTTCCTGGTGAAGGCGAAGCGTCATACCGTATTTATGTAGATTCGATTCCTCGTTTGATGCATTTGCATCCACCTTCAGGGGCGTATCCGGTTCGTTTCGATCGCTTCAGCCCTTATCATGATCAGGCGGAAAAATATGGGCTTGATCTTCTTCCGCTCGATTTCTACTCGCTCATCTATCCCTTTGAAAAAGCAGACCTGGAACAATTTGCCTATTATTTTGCGGACCAGAACCTGCGGGCTGAATACTTCATTACCATGGCGAAATGGATTGGCAAAGTTCGAGCCAGTGTAGCTCAGTGGCAGAAACGATGGAATGAATCCCGCCTGCCCCCGCCCAGGCTGCATTTTAAGGGCGATTCGCAAATCATCTATGACTCGCGTGCGGGATCAATTATTGAGCACCATGTTGGCGAGATCGGGTTGGATATTTTGAAACATTTGACAAAGCCGACGCGCACAGAGGAACTGTTCCGGGCCTTTCCCGAGGGAATGGTTGCAGAGCAACTTGCTAAGCTGCAGGAATATGGCCTGCTTTTCCAGGAGGATGATCGGCTGTTTAGTCTCGTGCTGGAGGATGAACACGGAAGCCGGACCTCGTGGTCTGTTCCTCATTCTGTCATGGCGTCGCAACCCGGCGTCTCAGTTGTTCAACGGTGATTTCATGGAGTTGATCCGGTTCCTCTTTGTCCGCTCTCGCCGTATTTTTATTTTTACGGTAATTTTCGGCTGCCTGAGCGGAATAACAAACGCCGGAATGCTGGCGGTTGTAAATGCGTCTCTCTTTCGGCAAAAAGGGAACTTCCGTGCGCTGCTGGTAACTTTTCTGGTCCTATGTGCCATTGCGCCTCTCACCAGAGTGGTTTCTGAAATACTTTTGACCAGGTTGGGCCAAAATGCGATTTTTGCGTTGCGCACAGAACTTGCCCGTCAGGTTCTGAGAGTGCCGTTACAAAATATTGAGAAGGCAGGGGCCCATCGCATTTTGTCAGTGCTTACTGATGACATTCCAATTCTTGCTGGGATGATTGCCACTGTTCCCGTGTTGTTCATCAATATTGGCGTAGTTGCCAGTTGCCTCATTTATATGGGTTGGTTAAAATGGCAATTGCTTCTGGCCTTGCTGGGCCTGATCGTTCTGGGAGTATCCAGCTATCAGATTGCCGTCAGGCGGGCTGCGCCACATTTCCGGCGCGCGCGAGCGAGTGAAAACGATTTACAAAAACACTACCATGGCTTGCTCCATGGCATGAAAGAACTCAAACTGCACCAGCACCGCAGAGAAGATTTTCTTGCCCGCGTACTCAGCGGCGCTGCCGGCCTCTTCCGTATGGAGGTAATTTCCGGAATGAGGATCTATTCCGCGGCAGCAAGTTGGGGCCAACTTCTGGTGTTTATGGTTATCGGTGTTTCTGTTTTTGGTCTGCGTGGCACGCTGGCTGCGGGAGACGGAGTCTTGACCGGCTTCATCATGGCGTTGTTATATCTCACGTCGCCCTTGCAGGTGCTCATGAATGCAGGCCCTGGCCTTGCGCGATCTAAAACAGCTATCAAGAGTATTGAGGGCCTGGGGTTGACGCTTACTCATGCCGCCATGGCCGAAGAAAATCAGATAGTGGCATCGTCTTCGACCGTTACGCCCGCGCGAGTGGAGCTTTCAGGGGTCACCTACACCTATACGAGTGAAGATTCGGCGGACGCATTCACCCTTGGTCCAATTGACCTGGCTATTGAACCCGGAGAGCTTTTATTCATTATTGGTGGTAATGGCAGCGGAAAAACAACGTTAGCCAAATTGCTTGTGGGGCTGTATGTTGCCGATCAGGGACAGATTCACTGCAATGGTGAACACATCACTGACCAGAATCGTGACAGCTACCGCCAGCGTTTTTCGGCGGTATTTTCTGACTTTTTTCTTTTTGAATCTCTCCTGGGAATGCAAGGCGGCACTCAACTGGATGATGATGCCCGTAAGTACCTCTCGCGGCTACGTCTGCAGCATAAGGTGCGGATACAGGATGGGGTGTTTTCAACCGTTGATCTCTCGCAAGGACAACGGAAGCGACTGGCGCTGCTGATCTGTTGTTTGGAGGACAGGCCAATTTTCTTTTTCGATGAATGGGCAGCCGACCAGGACCCGGCATTTAAAGAGATCTTTTACTTCAACATACTTCCAGAGCTAAAAGCTCAAGGGAAGACAGTGATTGTTATCAGCCATGATGATCGCTATTACTCGGTGGCGGACCGTCTCGTGCATCTTGAGGCGGGGAGGATAAGTGTAAATGTGCCGGCCTCAATGCCGGTTGTTACCCATAATTAGTTTATTTCGAGGGCTTGAGGACCGCTTTGGTAAATCCCACCGTAAACTCTCTTGTTGACCTGCTGGAGTTAAGGGCCCAGCAAGATAATGGTACGTCTGCGTTCACTTTTCTTGCTGACGAGGGAAATGTTGCGCAGCGGCTTACATATAAAGAGCTGGATTTCCAGGCCCGTCTGATTGCTTCCCGGATCATGGAATCGGCAGCGCCGGGAGAAAGAGTACTGCTGCTCTATCCTCCGGGCCTGGAATTCTTTCCTGCTTTTTTTGGCTGCCTGTACGCAGCGGTGATGGCCGTTCCGGCATATCCACCTCATCGCAATCGTAATCTGCTTCGTCTGCAATCCATTTTCCATGATGCGCAGCCACGGCTGGTGCTCACCACTGCGGCGTTAGCGTCTAAAATCAAAAACATAATTTCCAGCTTTGGTGGCGGGACGGGGATGCGAGTGATGGCCACGGACAATGTATCGGCCGGAGAGAGCAACAGTTACATTCGCCCGAAGATTTCGTCGAACACAATCGCATTCTTACAGTACACCTCAGGCTCAACGGCGGATCCCAAAGGTGTCTTGCTGACGCACGAAAATCTACTGTACAACGCCTCGCTGGTGAATGATGCGGTAGGTCCAGTTCCTGAAGATTCTTACGTTTCCTGGTTGCCGGTGTTTCACGATATGGGGTTTATGGCTGGCATCCTGCAACCGCTTTATCGTGGGTTGCCTGCTGTGCTGATGGCTCCTGCCTCTTTTTTAGAAAAGCCTGTGCGCTGGTTGCAGGCTATCTCCCGTTACAAAGCTACGGCCAGTGGTGGTCCCAGTTTCGCTTACGAGTTATGTGTTCGCAGAATTCCAAAAGATGACCTCGCAGGAATTGACCTAAACAGTTGGAGTGTGGCTTTCAACGGCGCTGAGCCTATTCGCGCCGACGTAATGGAGCGTTTTGCCAGTGCTTTTGCCCAATGCGGATTTCGGCGAAATGCGTTTTATCCTTGTTATGGTTTGGCGGAAGCAACATTGATGGTGTCGGGAAGCCGCAAGGGCCATCCGTTTGTTGTGGGAGAGTTCGACAAGCGAGGACTGGAGAATGACCGTGTATGCCAACCAGCCCATCATGAGAGTGTTCAGGAATTGGTGGCATGCGGAAAAAATCTTCCTGGTCAGGAAATCGTAATCGTTAATCCTCAGTTGCATCAGCGTTGCGCCAAGGACCAGATTGGCGAAATATGGGTAAGAGGAAAGAGTGTTGCTG
>JBAVUZ010000390.1:0-3748 GCA_049697035.1 Candidatus Angelobacter sp.
AGCACGGCAAGCGTGAGCAGAAACAACGGAACGAAAATCAATGCCTGGACGAAACGATGCGTTGATACTCGCTCTGCCCAGTCGCGATACTTTGCCGCAATCCCCAGCGCCAGCAGCGCCCACAGCACCAGCAATGAATAAGCCGTGTCAATAAATAGCAGCTTGGTCCTGAGATCGTAGAGCGCTTTGGATTTGGCCAGCTTGTCTGGTGGCAGCGTGTAAACCGAAGTCTGCATTACGGGTTTAGCCTGCACAGCCGCCGGTGATGACGAAGCTGATGGAGATGGAGCGGCTTGCGCGAACGCACCCTGTGGCGCAGTGCCAAGGCAAAATACGAGCAGACAAAGAGAGCCAACCAGCTTCATGCGGGAGCCTTCTCCAAAATGTGGGAGACTGGGAGGAAGATAACAGATTTTCCTGAAATGCCGAAGCGTAACGAGCGAGGGACCGCTACCAATCGCGGACCGCCTGCCTTTATGTTTTGGCGAGAGACGAACGGTGTGGATTCCATTCTGCCGCATGATTGCTAAAAGAGATCCCTCGCCGTGCTCGGGACTTCAGGAAGCGTTATAAAATAAAGACGAACTCTGTATCCAAATATTCAGGGCTCCTATGGCGCGATGGATCAAACGCATCTCCCTTTTGGCCGCGATGTTGATTGCGCTGGCCTGTACCCACGCATGGTCGCAGCAGAATCCCAAACGGCTCATCATGAAAGACGGTTCCTATCAGGCTGCTACCAAATGGGAGGTCGTGGGGCAGCGTGTCCGCTATTACAGCGCCGAGCGTTATGGCTGGGAAGAAGTGCCGAACGAGATGGTTGACTGGTCCGCCACTGACAAATACAACAACGAGCGGGCCGGGCAGCGCGATGAAACCATCAAAGAAATTGCCAAGGCCGACGAGGCCGACGAGCGCGAAGCCCCGCTGATTGTCCCGGGGCTGCGTCTGCCCAACACCGGCGGCGTTTTTCTGCAAGACGAATTCAACAAGCAGCCGGAACTTGTCGAGTTGGGCCAGAATGGCGGCGAGCTCAACAAACATACTGGGCGCAACATTCTGCGCGCGGCCGTGAATCCGCTGGCGCTTTCTTCCACGCAAACCATTGAACTCAAAGGCGAGCATGCGCGGGTGCAATCTCATGTGGGGCAGCCAGCCATCTACCTGAATGTCGATACATCCGACAACTCGCAGCCAGTATTCACGCAAAAGACCTCCGACAAAGAGCCGCCGCCCAACCATTACGGCATTGTGCGCGTGGAAAACAAGAAGGATACACGCATTGTTGGCAAGCTCAATGTGGCCATGTATGGCAAGGTGAGCCAGAAAGAAAGCTGGATCCCCGTTACAACTTCTCCGCTGGGTGACTGGATAAAGCTCACGCCTTCCCAGCCTCTGCCGCCCGGTGAGTATGCCGTGGTGGAGTTGCTCGATAAAAAACAGATCAATTTGTTTGTCTGGGACTTCGGTGTGAACCCATCGGCGCCCCAGAACGCCGGAGCATGGATGCCTCGGCAGCCGGACAAAGGCAATTCAAATCAACTTCCATCGCTGGAGAAGAGGCCGCCGAATCTTTGAAATCCCGAACGTAGTGAGGGAACCCTATTCCCTAGAAAACCTAGCCGCGAATACACGCGAATGACACGAATAAGACAGAAACTCGGGTTCATTCGCTACAAAAGTTTATTGCCTTTATTGCCCTTGAATTGATTGGCGACGGTAGGGTTCCCTCGCTGGCGCTCGGGATTTCAGAGAAGAGCTACTTCAGCATCCCCTGCTGCGCTACGGCGATATTATCCCTGCTGGAGTTTTTCACCATATACATCATTTCGTCGGCCTGGCGGATGATCTCGTGGGAACTCTTGGCGTCTTCAGGATACGTGGCCAGTCCCATACTGCAACGGACATTCAGATTCAATCCATCTTCCGCAAGGAAAACGGTCTTACGCATCATCTCCTGAATTCGCTTGGCCACCACCAGCGCGGAGTGCTTGTCTGTCTGCGGAAGCAGGATAACAAATTCATCGCCACCGTAGCGGAAGGCATAGTCAATCAAGCGGAGCTGCGATTTTATCTTGAAACCGATTTCCTGCAATAGCTTACTGCCGACCAGATGCCCATACGTGTCATTCACGTTTTTGAAATGGTCGAGATCGAGGAAGATCACGCTAAACTCATAGCCAAAACGCGCTGAGCGATAGACTTCCGCTTCCAGGGTCTTATAAAGATGGCGCGCGTTGTAAAGACCGGTACAATCATCAGTGATTGTGAGTTCTTGAATTTTCTCGACGGCGCGGGCGTTATCAATGGCGATGGCGGCATAGTCGCACAGTGCGTGGAGAAAGAACATCTCCTGCTCGCCAAAACTTTCCATGGCGCAGTTGATGAGCTGGATGACGCCCAAGACGCGATGCTTGGATTGCAGAGGCACGCAGATGATTGACCGGGTCTTCCACTTAGTCATCTCATCAATGCGCTTGGCAAAGCGGGGATCGTTGTACACGTCCGGCACGATTAAGGACTCCCCGTGTCTGGCCACCCAGCCAGCGATACCTTCACCCACCTTAAGCCGAACGGTCTTGAGCGTTTCGGCAGCATCACCCACGGCAATGGCGAAATAGAGCTCGTCCTTCTGTTCATCCACCATCAGCAGAGACCAGGTGTCTGGACGGAAGAATTCCGCCATCTTGTCCATGATGGTTTGCAGAATTGAATCGAGATTCAGCGATGAGGTCAGGGCCTTCGCCACATCGTTAAATATGGCGACTTCCTGCAGCTGCCTCTTAGTCTTACGCTCGGGTCCTGATCCTGCTGCCTCGTTCATTTAGGGGGTTGATCCTCTGTCAAAAGTCACCAAGAAAGCCTCGTACTTTTTGCGTATTATCGCTTGCTTTGGGGAAATGGGCAACCGGCCAATAGACCTGAAACCTTTGGGTAATAGCCCTTACGTACCCGGAAAGTAGTTGTCGAATCAACAGTTAGGGGTTATTTTGGTAAGCACCGGGAGTTTTTGGATTCCAAAATATGGGCCAACTGACTGACTTACCAGCAAAAGGCAATGGAACTGCCATGGGTACTTTTGGTGATCGGCTTCGGCGGGAAAGGGAGATGCGCGGAATCACCCTGGATGAAATTACCGAATCGACAAAAATTTCCCGACGCCATCTGGAAGCGCTGGAAGGGGAGCATTTTGACCAGCTTCCTGGCGGGGTTTTCAATAAAGGCTTTGTCCGCGCGTACGCGCGATTTCTAGGCATTGACGAAGACCGGGCAGTCGCCGATTATTCAGCCGCCAGCAATGAACAGCCTGAATCCGAAAACAAATTTCCTTTAGAAATCCACGAGCAGCCGAATCGCCGGTTGAATCCGCGACGCTCCAACTTACCGTTGGTATTTGCGGTCGCGGCTTTGATTGGTGTTCTGGTGGGTTACGGCTTCTGGGTCAAATATAAGGCCCATAATCCGGTTCCAGCCGAAAACGCGCAACAGTCAGCGTCTGCCAGTGCGGCGTCTGAGACTCAAAGCAATGGTGCAAATCCGCAATCGGCCACGTCCTCCACATCGCCAGAATCAACGAATGACTCTGCCCCGGCAGCAAAACAGGCTCCGGCGCAGGTCGCCGCGGCCGAGCGGAGACGGCAAGCTGTCCCCGCTGAATCCCCAGCTGCCGGCAACGCGTTTTCCGTGCAGATTGTTGCCAAGGAAGATTCCTGGGTTTCAATTGTCGCCGACGGGAAATCGGTGATGG
>JBAVUZ010000391.1:0-2232 GCA_049697035.1 Candidatus Angelobacter sp.
GCATATACCGGATAATTGGTCGTCGCCGGTCTGGACGGGAGGCCATTGGTCGGGCGCTTACTTCAATGTCCCGGCGTTCCTCATTGTTTTCATTTTGACTGTGCTTCTGGTGTGGGGCATTCGTGAATCGGCGGGGGCCAACAACATTATGGTGCTGGTAAAGATCGGCGCCATTATTACGTTTCTGGTGGTTGGTGGAATGCTGGTGAACCGTGCGAACTGGCATCCATTTGCGCCATCTGGATTTGCCGGAGTGATTTCCGGCGGGGCGATTATTTTCTTTACATATATCGGCTTCGATTCCGTATCAACCGCAGCCGAAGAGGCAAAAAATCCACAGAAAGATATTCCCTTCGGAATCATCGCGTCCTTGATCATTTGCACTGTCCTTTATATTGGCGTGGCGCTGGTGCTGCTGGGAATGCAGAAATACAGCATCTTCGCCACCAATGCCGATGCAGCTTCCGCGCCTGTGGCATATGCGCTGCAGCAAATGGGGACAAGCCGCTTCTTTCAGGCCGTAATTGTGATTGGCGCTCTTACGGGAATGATTTCCTCCCTGCTGGTGTTTCAATATGGCCAGACCAGAATCTGGTTTGCTATGTCGCGCGACGGCCTGCTACCAAAACTGTTTTCGGATCTTTGCCGGTTTGAGACGCCACACTGGTCAACCTGGATTGCCGGAGCGGCTGTAGGAATACCTGCCGGGTTGGTGGACATTGGCGAAGCCGCCGATCTTTCAAACATTGGTACTCTCTTTGCGTTCGTGCTTGTTTCATTGGGGGTACTTTTCCTTCGCAAAGCGCAGCCAGACCGCCAGCGCGGATTCAAGGTTCCCTGGGTGCCAATTTTTCCGATCATCTCCGTGGTGCTATGTGTTTCATTGATGGCAGGTCTTCTCGTGATAACGTGGCTCCGCTTCTTTGGCTGGCTGGCCATCGGCATGGTGATCTACTGGCTGTACAGCCGTCGCCACAGCGAGTTTGCGCCAGCTAACGTTCCTGCCGGCAAAGGGTGATGGCTTCTAAATCGTTCATCCAGTCGCTGCCGAAAGCTGAACTACACCTGCACCTGGAAGGCAGCGTTGATCCTGCGACGCTGGCTGAACTGAGCCGCCTCTATAACACTCCCTTGCCGACCGAGAACAATCGCTATGACATTGCGGGCAGCGGCGATGTGCTTACTGAAGACGACGTTCGCCGTCTTTATTCTTACAAAGACTTTAATGGCTTTTTGATGGCGTTTAAGTCCGTGACGGAACGATTGCGTTCGCCGGAAGATTACGAACTTGTGACTTATCGGCTTATGCAGAAGCTGCGCCAGCAGAACATTGTCCATGCTGAGGTGTATGTAAGCGTGGGCGTGATCCGCTGGCGAGGACAGCCGGTGGAACCGATCTTTGAAGGCATGGAGCGTGGACGCGAGCGTGGACAGCGCGACTTTGGCGTGTCTCTGCTATGGATCTTTGACGCCGTTCGGCACTTTGGCAAGGAAGCGGCAGCGGAAGTTTTTGACTTGGCGGCGCGACTGCGCGAGCGCAATGTGGTTGGCATTGGTATTGGCGGTGACGAAGCGCGCGGGCCGGCGGAGTGGTTTCGCGATCTTTACAAGAAAGCCGCCGATAATGGCATGCGTCTGACGGCTCACGCGGGTGAAACCACGGGGCCGGAGTCGGTGTGGGGAGCACTAAATATCGGCGCGGAGCGCATTGGGCACGGCCTTTCTGCGGCGAACGATCCGGAGTTGCTGGAAGTAATGGCGCAAAAGCAGGTTCCGTTGGAAATGTGTATTACCAGCAATCTGCGGACGGGCGCCTGCAAGGAGTTACAGGAACATCCGGTGCGGAAGTTCTTTGATGAAGGGCTGATGGTTACCTTGAGCACGGACGATCCAGCGATGTTCCAGACCTCATTGAATAAGGAATTTGAGATCGCGCAGCAGGAATTCAACTTTTCTGAGGACCATCTGCGCGAGCTGGCGCGAAACTCGATTGAGGCATCTTTTTTGCCGGTGGAGAAGAAGCTGCGCTTTATGCAGCAGATTGATTTTCTGGCATGACGAAGCACATTGGCATTGTCGGTTGGAGCAGGATGGCAGCCGGTGGCGGAGTTGATGCTGCGTTCAGCAGTGGCGCTGAAGCGCGCGGGAGCGGACTTCCTGATCTGTCCTGACAACACGATTCATGAAGCACTTCCTTTTGTTTTGCCCCGATCGCCGCTGCCGTGGCTGCAC
>JBAVUZ010000392.1:0-11097 GCA_049697035.1 Candidatus Angelobacter sp.
GCTGGGAGGACATTCGCTGTTGGCGACGCAGGTGGTGGCGCGGATCAGCGAAGCGGTGGGGGTGGAGGTGCCGTTGCGGCGGCTGTTCGAAGCGCCGACGATAGAGGAGTTGGCGCGGGTGGTGGAGCAGCTCACAAGCGGCGTGGAGAAGTCCGCACCCTGGACGCCGCTGGTGCCTATCAAGACCAATGGATCGAATCCACCTTTATTTCTGGTGCACGGAGCCGGCGGGCAGGTCTTCTTCTACTCTGAGCTGGCCCGTCATCTTCCCGAGGACCAACCTTTATATGGTTTGGAAGCGCAGCCGCTGAACGGCAACACGCCGCCAGACCGCCGGCTGGAGACGGTGGCCGCTGAATATGTAAAGGCGGTGCAAGCGGTACAGCCAGCCGGTCCTTACCTGCTGGGTGGCTGGTCTCTGGGTGGAGTGATTGCTTTTGAAATGGCGCGGCAGTTGCAATCGCAAAAGCAGGAAATCGCCATGCTGGCGGTCATCGACGCGCAAGCGCCATCGCAGGAGCAGGCACAGCAGTTTGACGCAGCTGCGGAGCTGATTTCATTTGCCCTGCACCTGGGAGTTACCGTGGACCGCATTCGCTCCACTGGATCCGACATCCTGGCGCTTTCACTCCATGAGCAGATGGAGTTCATTCTGCGGGAAGGACAGCAAGCCGGTTTGTTGTCGAAGCAGATGAAGATAGAAGAGCTTACTGCTCTCTGGCGGTCATTCGTAGCTAACATGAAGGTTGCCGAGGGATACATTGCAGGCCGCTACCAGGGCGGGATCACACTATTGCGGGCAGAGACGCCTCTCGGAGTGGAGGACCAGCATGGCGAAGCAGCGGCGGACGAGTTCCTGCCCGGCTGGCAAAAGCTGGTTACGAACGGAGTCGAGATGTTGCGCGTTCCTGGCGATCACTTCACCATGGTGCGCGAACCGCGGGTGAGGATTTTGGCCAGGCATCTTGCCGCCCGGATCCAAAAAGCGCTCTCTGCGAGAGCTTAGTCAGCAACACAACAGTTTTTCTTTACCCGGCGGTCCAAGTCGGGCCACCTATCAAATACTGCTCAGGAAGGGCGATTCACATGCAAGGTTTAATTCAGCTCATTTCCGTGCTGGTGAACTGGACGAAGACTGTTCCCGGCTCAAGAAAGCGCATCGCGTTTGTAGTATTTGCCGGAGCGATCGCGGGCTTTGGCAGCACAGTCCTGATTTGGGTGATTAACGCCACGCTCAGCGGCAACGTTTCCCGGAGGACGATATCTGCATTTGTGCTGCTCTGCCTGGTGATTCCGGCGGCGGGATTCATAGCCCAAACATCATTGTTCCGCCTCACGGCCCACGCCACGGAGGGATTGCGGCTGCAAATCTCCCGCCAAATCCTGGCGGCGCCCTACCGCAGCCTAGAAGAAATGGGAATCCACAAGATCACAGGCGTGATCACGGAAGATGTTCCGGCCGTAATTACGGCCCTGGTCAATATGCCTTTGATGTTCACGCATACTTCGGTAATTTTCGGCTGTCTGGGGTATCTGGGTTATCTTTCCTGGCCGCTGCTGGTTTGCATGCTCGCTTACATGGTGGTGGGCCTGGCATGCTACCAGTTCTTGCTCTCCAGGTCGGTTAGATACTTTCGCGGGGTGCGCGAGCATTGGGACGCGTTTTTCAAGGGAATTCAGGCGCTGACCCACGGCAACAAAGAGCTGAAGCTGCACAGCGAGCGCAGGTCCGATTTCCTTGGCCAGGAGCTGGGCCCATCGATCAGGAACATCCGCGAGTTCGGCATTCGGGCGAACACCTATACGGCTGCGGCGGTGAATATCGCGCAGATCCTGTTTTTCATCTTTATTGGGCTGACGATCTTCGTTACACCGTTCTTATTGCATGTGCCGCGCCAGGCGATGATCGGATACACGATCACGATTCTGTTCATGATCACTCCGCTGACGATCATCCTGAACCTGTCCGCCAGTTTCGGCCAGGCGCTTGTGGCGGCAGAAAAGGTGCGGAGCCTGGGGCTTTCGCTGGCCGGGCTGGAAGTAGAGAACATAGAGCCGTCCGCGCCTGCTCCTGCGTGGCGGCGGCTGGAACTCATCAACGTTGCCCACGTCTACCACCATGAGACGGAAGGCGATAACTTTCGCCTGGGACCGATCAATCTTTCGTTTTCTCCCGGCGAGGTGGTTTTCCTGATTGGCGGGAATGGCAGCGGAAAAACCACGTTGGCCAAGCTGCTGGTTGGGCTATATGAGCCCGAAGAAGGCGAGATCCACTTTGACAATGCGTCCATCACGCATGCGACCAGAGATTTTTACCGTCAGCATTTTTCGGCGATTTTTTCGGACTTCTACCTGTTCGAGCAGCTCTTCGGGCTTGCCGGCCCCGACCTCGAGAAACGGGCGGAGCAGTATCTTGCCAGCCTGCAGTTGGCGCATAAGGTGCGTCTGCAGGAGGGCAAGCTTTCCACGATTGAACTGTCCCAGGGACAACGCAAGCGGCTGGCGCTGCTGGTTGCTTATCTGGAGAACCGCCCCATCTACCTGTTTGACGAATGGGCGTCAGACCAGGACCCGGTATTCAAGGAAGTGTTCTATCACCGGATTATTCCCAACCTGAAGGCCGCGGGCAAGACAGTCATCGTCATCTCGCATGACGACCGGTATTACTCCGTCGCCGACCGGCTGATCAAGCTTGATTCCGGGCAAATCGAGTACGACAGGCGAGTGACGCCCAATGTGGGCCTCGCACGGGAAGCCTCGTCCACCGTCGCCTGATCCTGTTCCGCCGCGGGCCGGCAAAGCGCGGCTACATCGGCGTTCGCTGCTGCGGGCTGTCGCATAATCTACGAAGGATATTGAGGAGAGAAGTATGAGCCAACTTGACTGCATCGTTGTTGGTTACAATGAAATTCCGTTTCAGAGATATGTTGAGCTGCTGGGCAACTACAGCGAGGAATCGGAAGCATATCGAGATTTGAAGTTCAGCTTTGTGAAACTGGAGCAGCGTCCATTCAACTACGTCGAGCTGCTGAACCACGTTCTCCGCGAAGCCGGCTTGGGGCCGGCCCCTTCTTTCCAGGAGCCGTTCAAATCGGGCGAGATCCCCAACCTTGCGGCGGTTTATCTGAGCAATTTCCTGCGGCGGCGCGGGCTCCGGACCAAGCACATCAACCTTTTCCAGCCCGAAAAAGAAAGGTTCAAGCAGTTGCTGGCCATGGACCCGGCAGTAGTGGCCATCACAACCACTTTCTATGTGCTCAACTTCCCCGTCAATGAGATGGTCCAGTTTGTCCGCGCGCACAATCCTTCGGTGAAGATCGTAGTGGGCGGGCCGCTGGTTTCCAACCATCTGCGGAATTTCGTCCAGGAAGGCGATATCAAGGCCTCGCTGGGCGACATGGGAGCGGATTTCTACGTGGTGGACTCCCAGGGAGAAGCCACGCTGGCGCACCTGGTGAGCGCCCTCAGGGCCGGAGAGGATCCCGCAACCGTGCCCAACCTGGTTTACTTCCGCGGCGGCGAATTGGTGCGCACCCCGGTGTTCCCCGAAAGCAATTCGATGGACGAGGTGGATATCAAGTGGAGCGAATTCGGACAAGAAGAGGACTTGGGCGCGACAGTCCAGATGCGTACGGCAAGAAGCTGCGCCTTCAAGTGCTCGTTTTGCAACTATCCGACAAGAGCGGGAAAGCTGACGCTCGCGGGCCTGGACACCATCGAGAGGGAACTGGAGTCTGTGCGTTCGCTCGGCACCGTAAGGAACGTCGTTTTCATCGACGATACCTTCAATGTGCCGTTGCCGCGATTCAAGGACATCTGCCGCATGATGATCGAGAAAAAATTCAATTTCAACTGGTTCTCCTACTTCCGCTGCAGCAACTCGGATGAAGAAGCGATCGAGCTGATGGCGAAGAGCGGCTGCAAGGGAGTCTTCCTTGGGATCGAATCCGGCTCGCCGGCGATCCTGAAAAACATGAACAAGGCGGCCTCCGTGGAGCGCTACGCCGAGGGCATCAAGGCGCTCAGGCAGCATGGCATCGCGACATTTGGCTCCTTCATCGTAGGGTTCCCGGGCGAGACGGATGACACGGTGGAAGAGACCGTCAATTTCATCCGCGAGCATAAGCCCGATTTTTATCGCGCGCAGATGTGGTATTGTGAGCCGGGCACACCGATTTTCCGCGAGAAAGAGAAGTACCGGATCGCCGGCGATGGCTTCGTCTGGCAGCATGCTTCCATGACAAGCCTCGAAGCCATGGACCACATTGAGCGGCTGTTTCTTCAGACCAAGGATTCCTTGTGGCTGCCGCAGTGGTCTTTCGACTTCTGGTTCATCCCATATTTTCTGGGCAAGGGACTTTCTCTGGACAATTTTAAGCAGTTTGTTTCCCAGGCAGGCAAGCTGCTTGCCATGGACATTGCGTCCGTGCCGGATGATGAGAAAAGAAGATTGCAGCGGAACTACTTAAGGCAGATGATCAGCACGGTAAAGGCCTGGCCGCTGAACCACGTGGCGGCAGCCGTCTGATCCTTTAGTGTTCCAACATATGCAGGCAACATATATATATAGGATGTTTCCTGGTCAGGTTCCCACACCATGGGCCAGGGACTACTATCACAAAGGAATGTAATTGGCTGTAATCAAAGGCTTTACTGCGGACGCGTGAAGTTCCAGAATCGGAACAATCCTAAAAAAATGTTTAATCTACAAGGGAATTGGTCTAACGTTATAAGAATCTTCTACTTAGGAGGACCTCAATCCGTGGGGTGAACTTTGTCGGGGAAGCGACAGCCAATCGCAGGAAAAATCAATTTAATTACATTCTTTTCTTGTTGCCGTACGTATATACAGTAATTCCTGCATTTTGCAGGACGCATTCGAAGCTTGCCAGTAAGAATGGCGAGTTTAAGTACGTCGGAATCCAAGGAGCCGTTTTGGCGCTTAATAAATCTGCACAGCCGGTTCCGCCGACCGGTTTACCCTGCAGACAAGCATCGAGCGTGCCATTCCGGTGCACAGGCCCAGGAATTCAGGAGGACTGATGTTGAAGTTTTGGATGGAAAGCATCAAGGAATTTTTCACCACCCCGCCAGCCAAACACCTGCAGATGTTCCGGCAGGATTGCAAATACGCGCTTCGGATGATGTGGAAGAATCCTGGGTTCACGTCGATTGCGCTGCTCACGCTCGGCCTTGGAGTCGGCGTGAACACCGCGATTTTCAGCGTGGTGCACGGCATCATTCTCCGGCCGCTGCCGTACTCCCACGGCGAAGATCTGGTCGTGCTGCGGCAGCAATCGCTGAAGTCGGGAATCAACGACATGCTGTTCTCGGTGCCGGAGATCAATGACTATCGGGCGCAGAACAAGACTTTGAGCGATCTGGTGGAATACCACGCGATGCGCTTCATGCTGCTCAGCGGCGCCACGGCGGAGCGCGTCCGCACAGGCGTGGTCTCGTGGGACTATTTCAACTTCTATGGCATCCATCCCATTCTGGGCCGGACCTTCCTGCCTTCCGACGAACAGCACGATGCGCCTCCGGTGCTGCTGCTGAGCTACGACTACTGGCAACGGGCGCAGCACGGAGACCCCAACATCGTGGGCAAGACATTCCAGATGAACGACAAGATCCACACAGTCATCGGGGTACTGCCGCCGGTTCCTCAGTATCCGCGCCAGAACGACGTCTACATGACGACGAGTTCCTGTCCCTTCCGCTCTTCCGCAGCCCTGATCAACGGACGCGACCGGCGGATGATGTTTCTTTTTGGCCGCCTGAAATCCGGCGCCGGCCTGCAAGCCGCCACCACCGACCTGCAGACGATTTCTCATCGTTTGGAGAGCGAGTACAACGGCACGTATCCCGCGGACTTCAGCCTCTCGGTGATGTCTCTGGACGATGTATTGACTCGCGGCGCGCGCCCGACGCTTTGGCTGTTGCTGGCGGCCGCGGCCTTCGTCCTGATGATTGCCTGCGCCAACGTGGCGAACTTCATGCTGGCCAGGCTTTCGCAGCGCGAACAGGAGCTTTTGTTGCGTACGGCCCTGGGCGCCGGCAGAACGCGCCTGCTCCGGCAATTGATTACAGAAAGCGCCATCCTGGGGCTGCTCGCGGGATTTCTGGGAATCCTTTTGGCTCTTTCCAGCCAAAGGCTGCTGGTGGAGTTTGCTGCGCGGTTGAGCCCGCGGGCGCGCGAGATCACCATTGATGCTCCTGTGCTGATCTTCAGCCTTCTGGCCGCTGTGATCACCAGCATCCTGGCCGGATCGGCCCTGGCATTTTCTTCGCGCCAGGATCTGGCTTCCGGGTTGCGTGAAGGCACTGCGCAGGCAAGCAGCAGCATCGGCAGACGCCGGGTCCGGAGCATGCTCATTGTGGCCCAAGTGGCTTTTTCGTTCATCTTGTTGATCGGCGCCGGATTGATGCTGCGGAGCTTCGTGAAGCTGCAAAACGTCGATCCCGGATTTGTGGCCGACAAGGTGCTGACCATGGCGATCGACCTGAACTGGTCAAAGTACACCACACCGCAACTGCAAAGAAATGCTGCGCGAACGATACTGGAAAACGTCAGTTCGCTTCCGGGAGTGCAGGCAGCGGCCATCAGCTCCAGCTTCCCTCTGGATCCTGACGCTATCGTCCGCGGCTCGGGAGCGTTCAATAACCGCTTCCAGATTGAAGGCCGCCCGGTCCGTGAAGGCGAGGTTCCGCCCACCAGCGGCGCCCGTGCCATAACTCCGGACTATTTCAAATCCCTTGGAATACCTTTAGTTCATGGACGCATGTTTACGGCCAACGATAAGGAAGACACGCCGGCCGTGGCGATCATCAACCAGGCCCTGGCTAAGAACCGCTGGGGCAAGGAGGATCCTCTGAACAAACGAATTTCGTTTGACGGAGGTATGAGCTGGATCATGATTATTGGCGTTGTCGGCAACACCAAGGAGTTCGGACTAGCCGAGAGCTCGAGTGAGCAGATTTACCTGCCAATGGACCAGGTGCCGGGCGTGGGAAGCCTGCTGGTACGCACCTCTGTGGATCCGCTGGCCCAGGAGAACAAGATCCGTGAGGCGGTAATGCGCTTCGATCCACAGACCGCCATCACCAACCTGGAAACGCTGGAGCAGGCCCGGAATGACACCCTTGCCTCTCCGCGCGTGCTGACGAACCTGATGGGCTTGTTCGCCGCGCTCGCGCTGGTCATCGCCGCTACCGGTATCGGCGGAATTCTGGCCCTTTCCGTCAACCAGCGCATCAAGGAGATCGGCATTAGGCTCGCCCTCGGCGCCAAGCCTTCGCACGTGCGATTCATGGTGATCAGGCAAGGCATGGTACTGGTGTTTCTTGGGCTGCTTTTTGGCGTGGTTGGTTCCGTGATTGTTACCCGTCCGTTGAGCGCTTTGCTCTTCGAGGTGAGCCCCACAGATCCACTTACGCTGGTTGGGGTTTGCGTGCTGCTGGCCGTGGTGGCGTTGGCTGCTTGTTATATCCCGGCCCGCCGGGCAACTACGGTCAACCCGCTCGTCGCTTTGCGCTATGACGGATAATGAAATCTGTAGACGCTGCGACTAAAACTCAGCTGTGGTGTTTAATTCCTGAAAGGAGAGAACCTTGAAAAAATACCTGATGATTCTGGCCCTGGCAGGCTTGACTGCTGTCCTGGGTATAGCGAAAAACAATGCCCCCGCCGCTGACAGCAAACTGGTCACGATGGATGCATGGATCAGCGACGAAAAATGCGGTGCCACCATTGATCCTGCTTGCGCGAAGAGATGCCAGGAAGCCGGTTCGAAGCTGGTGGTGGTGAATAATGCCAACAAATCGGTCATACCGGTGGCAAACCAGGACAGCGTGAAACCCTTTATCGGCCAGCATGTGACCGTAAAAGGCACCATGAAAGACGGCGCGCTGAACATTGCCAGCGTGAAGCCAGTAGCCGCGGAGAAGGCGGCAGCTTCCGAGAAGAAGTAACGGCACAAGCATCTCCATGCAAAATGGGCCCTTCGCAAGGGAGGGCCTGTGCTGCGCTCCTGCTGCCCCTGACGCAATGAATGAAACTCCTAGGCGAAAACGCTTCATAGATCTTTCCCACGTCGTGGAACATGGAATGATCACCTACAAGGGCATGCCTGGTCCTGTGATTACCGATTACCGCAGCCGCGAAGCGTCAAAAGATTTCTATGCTCCGGGCACCGAGTTCCATATCGGACGCATCGATATGGTCGCAAATACCGGAACTTACATCGATGCGCCCTTCCATCGCTATCCCGATGGAAAAGACCTCTCCCAATTGTCCCTGGAAACCATCGCGGATTTACCGGGTATTTGCATCACCGCGGTCGGGCGCGCCATGGACATTGATTCTTTCGAGAAAAAAGAGCTGCAGGGCAAAGCCGTGCTGGTGAATACCGGATCGTCACGGTACTGGGGGACGGACAAATATTTCGAAGACCCACCGTTTATCACGCGCCGCGCAGCCGAGTTTCTGGCGCAATCGAAAGCGGCGCTGGTTGGCATCGATTCCATGAACATCGATGATATTCACGATAAGTCGCGCCCGGTGCACACCGTGCTCCTCAGGGCCAATATCCAGGTCGTGGAACACCTGAATAATCTCGCTGCGCTCCCCGCGTCAGGCTTTCGCTTCTTCGCTGTCCCGGTTCGTGTGAAAGCGTTTGGAAGCTTCCCCGTGAGGGCCTTTGCCATCGAGTCCTAGAATGCGGACCGGGCGTGCACCGCCGCTTCAACCTCTACGAACACATCGTCGCCCTCTATGATGACAGGATGAGTGGGCAGCTTCCTCCCTGCCGCTTTGGGCGGTCCTTCCCCGGTTTTCGGATCGAACGTCCAGCCATGCCACGGGCACGCAATCCTTCCTTCCACAATCCTACCCTGTCCTAGCGGACCTCCCCAGTGCAGACACTGGTTATCTGCCGCGTAGATTTCACCGTGGACGTTGGCGATACAGAGCATCTTCCCTGAAGCCATAAATTCTTTTACCTGGTTGCAGGGGGGAAGATCTGCCTTGGTCCCGATCTTTACCCGTATCCTTTTATGATCGCCTGCGAAGAGCATAGAGCGGTAGTATATGAAGGTTTATCGGATTTGTGGCCAACTTTTTTGAGCGTAAATAAGATACTGCGGAAGCCCGCCATTCACCTTGTCACTCGTGGCGCGGCCCCCTCGGTTCGATCAGAACAATCTTTCAGCGGCTTCCAAGCTTCCGTGGCTTTCATATAGGGAGCCTTACATGCGCAAAATGAGAAAACCGTAGCCACTCTCCACTCTCTCCAACTCTCTGCGAGAGAGTACCTGCGGCCCGAATATGGTCCGCTTTCAGAGCCGCATTTATATTGGCGATTATTGTTTGGTTCACTCTAGCCTCGTCCATCGGTTTGCAACATGTTGCTTGACTTAGATATGCCCCGTGACCGAAAACTTATTGCACGCAGACCAGCACATCCGATTCGGACGAAGGTAAACGCGATTGGCAACGACAACAACTCCCCGCGGCGAGCAAGGCGGTTGGACCTCCCGAGAACGAACGTCAGATAAGGGAATGCCCAATCGGCCCCGAGGGAGCGGCAGCGTCCACATCTGACAAAGTTGGGTCTATGCACAGAAAACCTCGAAGGCGCGGTCCCGATGTCTGGGTTTGGCGTCGAAGAACTTTCGACGCAATGGGAATAGCGCGCAATTCGAGTTTGATCGTCGGTCCCGTAACCGAACTCCCTACGGAAAAGCATGCCTGGGCATCGCTAGAACAGCGTCAAAGCATACTTGAACGTGGGGTGACACTCTCCGATCTCGTCGAGCGTTACAAAACTGAATCCTTGGACGTTCGTCATTCGATGCGTGCTTCGTATTTGTCGCGTCTTAACTGCCACATCATTCCGCATTGGGGTGATCAGGCAATCGCGAACATAAAACCGCTGGAGGTGGAACGAAAAATTCATAGCTTGCCGGTATCAAAAAAGACAAAATCACACATCAAGTCCCAACTACATAGGCTTTTCGAATTCGCAATGAAATGCGAGCTGATTGAATTCCAAAGGAACCCGATGTTGTCGGTCGAGATACGTGGATTTCGCCAAAGAGTACGCAAGAAACAGGTGCTTACCCTGAGCAGTTCCAAACACTTCTGTGCAATGCAGATCTTCGGCTGCGAACAATGATGACACTCGCTTGCTGTCTTGGCCTGAGACCGAGTGAGTTTCTAGGATTGCAATGGCCGGATTTGGACGTGAGCTGCGGAGTATTGATGGTTTCTCGTCAATTACCGGTCAGCATATCGAAGCCACCAAAACGCCGGATTCCGAGGATGAGATTGCACTTGATCCCGACGTTCTGGCTCTGCTGCTGCGGTGGAAGGAACAATGCGCTGATTCTTCGGAGCAGTGGCTCTTTCCAAATCTGGACACCGGCAGGCCCTTCCACGCCGATTCTTTGAGGGACGATCATTTGCATCCTGCAGGGCAGACGATTAGTATCCCGAATCTCGGCTGGTACGCCTTCCGGCACACCTATCGGACTCTCATCGATGATCTAGGGACGCCGATTGGAGTGCAGCAGAAGCTGATGCGTCATTCGGATGTCAGGACGACTATGAACCATTACGGTTCTGCCTGTGAGAAAACCAAACGCCGCGCCAACACCTTGGTGGCCGGCAAACTGCTGCCCGAAAACATGAAAGCGGCATCAAGAACAATGATTCACTAACTGAAACAAACGGAATAGAACAGGGGAACGAAATCCGTTCCCTCGCGATTTTGACCATTCAATGTAAGTGATTGATAAGGTTGGTTGCGGGGGGTGGATTTGAACCCCAGTCCCGCATTGATTCTACGTAAGTTATTGATTCTGCAATACGCGAAAGTGGCACAATTGGCGAAAACGGCAATTCTTTCTTACACTTTTCTTACACTTCTCAGATTGCACGATCACTCCTGTCCCGTGCTGACTGTTTGACCAAAGCATCGCGCGTTATCCTTCTGCCAACAAACTCATCCTGATGTTACCAATTCCGGCTTCCGCGATTCAATAGATGAACGATGTTGCGTCTAGGAAAAATTGCTGGTGAAGTAGTCAGTGTTAAAT
>JBAVUZ010000393.1:0-2320 GCA_049697035.1 Candidatus Angelobacter sp.
TCGGCGCCGGCCATGTAGCAGAGCAGCTCCGGCGCAAAATGCCGGAAGGCCGAACTTAAAGACTGGTCAAGCCAGCCAAGATATTCGCCGTCGTTCGTTCCGTCGGGCAAATTGATGTCAATCGACGAGGGCGGTTTTACCACCGGATAGTTATGCGCCTGGTGCAGCGAGATGGTGAACACATCCAACTCGCCCACGGGATGGGCAAAATGGTCTTCATGCCTGGTGTGAATGTCGCGGCTGCTGGCGCTGGCGCTGGGCAGCGGATGCCCCGGCCTGAGCTTAGGCGGAAAAATCACCGCCGTGCCATTGCCGTTATGCACGTCACAATCGACGGTCATCGCGCGATCGATCTTCCCTTCCTGATGCATCCGCTTGATGGCCACCGCGACATCGTGAATCACGCAAAAGCCCTCGCCATGGTCCGGCATGGCGTGATGAAAGCCTCCGCCAATGTTGCAGGCGACGCCGTCGCGCAGTGCCATGTCCGCCGCCAGGATCGATCCGCCCGCCGCCAGCCAGAAAGCCTTTACCAGCTCCGGCGAATACGGCACTTCCATTTGCAGCTCTTCCTGGGCTGAGAGCGTGCCGGTCTTCAGCTTCTGCACGTATTCCCGCGTATGCACCAGCAGGATGTCTTCATCGTGCGCCGGCTTGGGCGCGATGAAATCTCCCGGCTCGGCAATGCCGCTCTCCAGCAGCTGTTTGTGAATCAGCCGGTATTTTTCCGCCGGAAAAACATGCGCGCCAATCGGCAGATAGTAGTCGTCGCTATAGATTAGTTTGAAAGGAAGCATTTATTAGATCCTTCGCTGCGCTCAAGATTTCGTTTGCAGTCTGCCGCTCACGCCTGCATCCCGGCTCAACTTGAAAGGAAGCATCGCCGATAAGAGTAACGCTTAGCGTCGCTAGCCGCAAAGTCCGCATGCGCCCCGACCAGGATACTGCTGGCAATTTGCCGTCCGGAGTCGTACCATTTCAAATCGAAATTTTGAAGGAGGCTACCTTCATGGTCTTCGGCATGTCTCTGGCAACCTACACGTTGATCCACGTGATCATCAGCCTGATCGGGATCGGCTCCGGCCTGATCGTTTTGTTCGGGATGTTCGGCGGCAAGCGGCTCGACGGCATGACCGCGCTCTTTCTTGCGACCACGGTCCTGACCAGCCTGACCGGCTTCGGCTTCCCGTTTGAACACGTGACGCCCGGCATCATTCTTGGGATTCTTTCTTTGGTGGTCCTTGCCATCGCGGTCACGGCGCGCTACTCGTTCCGGATGGCGGGCAAGTGGCGCGCCATTTACGTGGTGACCGCCGTGATCGCTCTTTACTTCAATTGCTTCGTGCTCATCGCGCAGAGCTTCCAGAAAGTGCCTGCGCTCCACGCGCTCGCGCCCAAAGGCAATGAGCCTCCCTTTGCGATTGCCCAGGGAATCCTGCTGGTGCTGTTTATTGTGGCGGGAACTCTGGCCGTCAAGAAATTTCGTCTGGGCGCGGCCGGCAGCGTAGCCCGCGCGGCCTAGGGCATCAAAATCGTGAGCCGGTAGGCAAGGGGAGTGAATCTAAATACGCATGCGCTGGATAATGTCTGCGTTGCGCTCGCCAGTTCGGCTGCAAACCAAATCCCTGAGGATTGAGAGATGTGCAGAAACATCAAAACGCTATTCAACTTTGATCCGCCTGTAACAAAGGAAGAAGTGCAGGCCGCGTCGCTCCAGTTTGTAAGAAAGATCACCGGCTTCAACAAGCCCTCCAAGGCCAATGAGGCGGCGTTTCAGACAGCGATTGACGAAATCGCAGCCATCTCCAACCGGCTGCTGCGCTCGCTTGAAACCACCGCGCCACCCAAAAATCGCGAAGAAGAGGCCGCCAAGGCCAGGGCACGCGCTGCGGAAAGATTCGGAACATAAATCCCAGAACTGTCACTTCTGCCACTGGGACGCAGAACAATTCGGTCCTGCCTGTTTACTTTTTAGCTATCACCACAATGTCTGTGGGGGCATTTAAGTTTCCAGAAAAGGGTGAGCCGTTCAGTGGAGAAAGCATGCCGGTTGAAGAATTCACGGAATAAGCTGAGATGGTGTTATCAAGTTTGTTGACCGCAAACAAAAATTGTCCTGCGGGACCAAACGCCACTCCAAATGGATGCTGGCCGGCAGGAACTTCTGCAATCGAAGAGAGCGCGCCGTTTGTTATTTTGAACGCGGACACGGTCCCGGCCTGCACGTTCGTTGCATAAACAAACTGGTCATTGGGATGCACCGCCAGCCGCAACGGATTATTGTGGCAGGAAACAGAGCAAGCGGGTGCGGCAGCAGGCA